>CAYQNP010000071.1:0-8122 GCA_964418785.1 uncultured Spirochaetia bacterium
CATTTAAGCCTGTATCGGGTGCATCAGGAGGCAGAGGCAATTACATCAAGATAAACGGAAGAGTAAATGATAACGGTATAACTGCCACAACCACAAAAGACGCTCTTGGAGAAGACGGCACATTTATAATTGTTACGGATACAACTGTTTTTCAGAATTTTCCGAATCCGTTTAATCCTATGACAGGTACTACTAAATTCTGGTTTGATATAACTGATGAGACCGCTGTTCCGGAGATTAGAATATATACAATGACAGGCGCACTTGTAAGAGTTTTAAATGTCGGAGATGAAATAAGCAGCGGAGAAAAATATGAAGCTGTATGGGACGGAAGAAACGATGCCGGAGAAGTTGTTGCGTCAGGGATATATTTTGCAGTGTTTAAATGTAATGATGTGAAAATTATTAAAAAGGTTCTAATTGTAAAATGATGAAAAATATTTTTAAATTCTGGATTTTACTTATAGTAGTTATCGGGTTTATTTATAAGGCAGAGGCACAATCTTATGCCGGGGCAGGGATGGCAGGGTTTGAGTTTTTAAAACTGAATATAGATGCTCGTTCATCAGGTATGGCAGGCCCATATGTTTGTATGGTTGATGAGATTAATTCTTTACCATATAATCCTGCTGTAATGTCGATTATAAATAAAAAGACAGTAGCAGGCAATTATAATTCATTTATACAGGATATAAATGTTTTTAATATCACAGGCAGTTATCCGTTTTTCGGCATAGGCAATTTCGGCGGTTCTATTACTTATCTTCATACAGGAGATATTCCTGTTACAGGAGATTCTCCAGATGCAATTGATACTGCGTCAGTGAATAATTTCGGTGTAATTGCAAGCTATTCCATGCGTATTCCCAAAATTAATAATTCGGGATTTTTTAAATATATAAATAAAATGCCTGTAGGTGTATCATTGAAGTTTTTTACTCAGTCCATATATGAAAGCTCAACTGTGGGAATGGCTCTTGATATTGGCGCCATATATGAGGAGCCGATAAAAAATCTATTTTTAGGGATTTCGTTTTTAAATTTAGGCTTCAGCGGAAAAATGGAAGAGTATTCCGATACTTTGCCTGTTACAATGAAATTCGGAGGTATGTATAGATTTTCATTTTATCATTTGAATAAATTAAGTGAAGATATGAATGTTTATCTTGATATTACTAAAGCGTATGGTGAAAATTTGTTGATAGGTCTGGGTGTTGAATCTATATTTTATGATATCGGCATAATAAGGCTGGGCTATAAAATATTGCATTCCACAATGTGGATAACAACAGGGCTGGGAGTTAAATATAAGAATTTTAATTTTTCGTATGCATTTTTGCCGCAGGGTGATTTGGGTTATTCGCATCAGTTTTCTTTGAAGTATACTTTTAAATTTACAAAGAAAGAAGAGTTTTTCAAGGAGATAGAGAAGATAAAAGAAGATGTGAAAGTTGATGAAGAAGCCGCCAAAAAGCCTGCTGAAGATAAAAAAGAGAAGAAAAAGGAAGAAAAGAAGGATAAGAAAGCCTTTATTAAGGAATTGGAGATATTAAAGGAAGAGATAAAGAAGGAAGATAAGTAAAAGTAATAATGGGGGGATAATGGGGGACGGTGCAAAACTCTATATATTTTATGTGTCTGGTCTGAAGACTCGGCTGCAAATATATTGGGGACGTGCTTATTAGTCCCTACCACACGCAGATATATTGGATTCTGCAGAATTAATAAAGTATTGCACCGTCCCTCTTTATTAAAATATTTTTCTTGAAATTGTTTTTTTATTTAATAATTTGTTTTTATATGAAAAAAGGAGTGAAAAAAACACACCATTTCTTCGATAGAAGTTACAAGGTATTATTTGATAATAAAGTATTCATAAAAGCATTAATAGAATTTTCCCTGCCTAAGAAAATATATACAAAATTAAAGTGGAGTACATTAAAAGCAGAGAATGTAAATTTTGTGTCACCGGATTTAGGGGAAAGAGAAGCAGACCGATTATACAGTATAAAAATGAATAATAAGAAAGAGATATATGTATACTTTTTAATAGAATTCAAATCAAAACCGGATAAGATAACATCATTGATGCTGTATATATATGTGGCAATGATATATCACAATTTAATAAAGATAGGGAAGATAAAGAAGAACAAGCCGGAGATACCGGTGATAATACCGATAGTATTATATATAGGTGATAAGAGATGGGAAGCAGGGGAGAGTATAAAGGAACTGATAGACGAAGGAGTATATAAGGTATTTAAGGAATACATACCAGAGATGAGATATATATTAATAGACAAGAATAGGTATAGTGAAAAAGAATTAGAGGAGATGAGAGATATAATAAGCGGATTATTGTATTTAGAGAAGATGGGGGAAGAAGACATAGTGGAGCGGGTAAAGAGATGGGGGGAGATATTTTTTAAGGGGCTGAAGAGAGGAGATAAGAGGGTATTAATAAATTATATGGAGGCGATGGTAGAATATAAATACGATAAAGGATTAGATATAAGAAAACAAAGAGGAAAGGAGGAGGTAAGAGAGATGTTTGCAACAGCAATAGAGAAAGCATTAAAGAAGCGGGAAAGGATAGGAATACAGAAAGGGATGCAGAAAGGGAAGGAAGAGACAGCGAAGAAGATGCTAGAGAACGGAGCAAAGATAGAATTCATAAAAGCAGTAACAGGACTAAGTGAAAAAGAGATTAAGCAGTTGAAATAGGTGGGGACGGTGCAAAACTTTATAAACTTTATAAGGAATTGTTTGCTTGCGGGTTTGAAACTAAACAAAAAAGGTTAAATAATCTATTTTGTTCAATGCTGCAACAGCAAATTAAATAGGAGGAAAAAATGCGAAAAAGATTTTTTCTTATTATTTTGTATTTGTATTTCTTTTCTTTTGTGATATATGGTCAGAAAATTTTAGGAGGACCTTATCTGGCAGATATGACATCTCATTCTATTGTTATTCGATGGGTTTCTGAGAAGAAAAATGAATTTAAGGTTATCTACGGGGAACCGCAGAAGGTGCATAAGGCTTCGTTTATAAAATCTGTTCCTGGTGGGTTTCTTTACGAAGCGCGTCTGACAGGATTAACACCGGATAAAAAGTATGATTATAAAATTTTGCTGGGAAAAACGAAACTGGCACAATCTTTTTTTACTTGTGTGTCGAAGCATAGGCCTGGCTATACGGTTGTTGTAATGGGAGATAGCCGTTCTCATACTGATGTTTTTTCACAGATTATGAAACAGATAGATACAATACATCCTGATGCGATTATTAGTATGGGTGATCTGGTAGAAGAAGGCGGCGTGGGCCGGCAATGGGCAGAACAGTTTTTTTCTGCTGCTGATGATGTCATTGATCACATTCCTTTTATTTCCGCGCTTGGTGATCATGAAGGCGATAGTGATAAAGGCCGATTATTTCGGGACTTTTTCTTTCCGAAATTAAACTTAAATCAATTGTGGTATTCATTTGACATTGGGAATATTCATTTTGTTGCCTTAGATTACAGGCATCCGGAAAGTAAAGCCATGGCGGCCTGGTTTAAGAAGGATATGCAAGCCCATCCGTCTCAATGGAAAATTGTTTTTATGCACAGACCCTGTTATAATTTAGGCGGACATCGTTCTATGTGGGGAAAGCGGACCTGGCCAAAATTATTCCGTAAGTTTAAAGTAGACTTTGTATTTGCCGGTCATTCTCATATTTATGAGCGTTTTTATCCTGTACGGCCTTCAGGTACTAAAGAATGGCCTGTTACTTACATAACAACAGGAGGAGCAGGGGCAGGATTGTATGAAATCAATAAAAGTCCGTTTTTGGCCAAAGCAAAATCTATTCATCATTATATTGTGATGCAGGTGCAGGGAAATCAGCTGACCATGACTGTTTATTCTCTGAATGGTAAAGTTATTGATAAATTGTATCTGACAAAAAAATTATCAGGATATGACAGGAACTACAGCCGTCTTATTAAGCCTCAGGAACAATTAGATGCAGTTATGATGTTTTTGCATGCTGTGTCTGACAGTTTAACCTCTGTTCCGCTGTATTCTGTTCCTGCTAAGCGAATTATAGAGCTGGAATCAATTAAGAATGTAGGTGATATTCCGTTTCGTATTTTTCTCAGCCGTGAGTCCGTAGGCCATTATAAAATGGAACCTTTTGAATGGGTATTGCGTCGTAATGAAAAATTGACTGTTCCTCTGAAAATTTTTTCTCTTGGAGAAATGCAGGTTTCAGAGTGGGGAGACATTAAGCCTGCCCTTAAGCTGGAGTGTATATTTAAACTGAAGGGAAAAACTTTTACAGTAAGAAGCGGTAATTTGGGGTACTGGCCTGTGGAGTAGTCGCATGCCTCTATTTAGAAAAGGGGACGGTGCGAAACTTTATAAATTTTATGCGCCGAGCCTGAAGGTTCGACTACATCTGTTCCGAGCGGATAATCATTCGCCCCTACACATAAATTGAGCCTGAAGACTCGGGTGGTGCAAATAATGATTATTTGCATTATATAATAAAATATCCGCAGGCTATATGATTTTTATTGACTTTGCTTTAGAATATATAATATTGAGAAGCGATTATAAAATTGTGTTTAAAGGTGAGATATGCTATATATAAACTCGAATGATTATTTTAACAGGATAAAAAATCCGCACAAATATAAACTTGAAGAAGTGCTTTTAACAGGACAGGCACCGGGTAAAGGACTTTACATCCCTGAAAAATTAGTACATTATGATGAAGAAACTATAAAAAATATGAAGGGCAAGCCGTATCATGAAATTGCATTTACAGTGTTATATCCTTATTTTGACGATATTCCCGAGCAAGATTTTAAGGAAATAATTTATAAAGTTTATGGTAATATTAAAGCTCCTATAAAAGAACTATATAACAATATTTACGGACTTGAGTTATTTAACAATTGGACATTTGCATTTAAAGATTTTGCAGCACAGTTGCTTGCAGCAGTAATAGAATATTTTTTAAGAAAGACAAATAGAAAAATCATTATATTTGTCGGTACGAGTGGTGATACCGGTCCTGCTATTGATGAAGCTTTCCTAAATAAAGAGAACATTAAAGTTTATTGTTTATTTCCCAAAGGCAGGGTAACCAGGACTCAGCGAAAACAGATGACAACATTAGGCGGTAATATATATCCGATTGAAGTGAATGGTGATTTTCACGCCTGTCAGGAGATGGCTAAATCCGCTCTTGATGATAAGGAATTAAAAATATATAATCCTACTTCTGCAAATTCTATAAATTGGGGCAGATTTATTCCTCAGGCTGTTTTTTCGTTCTGGCTTTATTCAAATATAGCAGAGTATCCTGAGCCTGTTATTGTTTCAATTCCAACTGGAAATGCAGGACATATAGGCTCTAATTTTCTTGCGTATAGAGATATTGGCGGTCTGCCGATAGATAAGTTTATTGCACCGCATAATTTGAATAATTATCTCGTTAGAATGCTTGAAGAAGAAAAAACTGAAGTTGAAGTCTTTGATACCATTGATTGTTTAAGTAATGCTATGAATGTAAAGAAGCCGAATAATATTCCGCGTATACTTTATATTTTTGATAATAATATTCAAAAGATGAAAGAGATAATATATCCTGTTACTATAGATGATAAAAAAACAGAAGAGATAATACGGAAAGTTTATAATGAGAGCGGATATTTGTTAGATGTACATAGTGCTGTTTCGTTAGCCGGGGTATTTGATTTTCTTGAAAAGAATTCTGAATATAAAGGAACAAAGATAGGCGCGTTTTTCACAGCACATCCTGCAAAATTTCCCGAGAAAATAGAACGAATAATGGGATTTGAACCGCCTATGCCGGAAAAATTGCTCCGGCAGTTAGATACCCCTGATACAAATGTGTTTTCTTTAGATGCTTTTGATATGGAAGGATTAAAAAATATAGTACATCAAACAGTTGATTATTAATTTCAGGAGATAAAATGAAAAAAGTAAGATTCGGGTTTCATATTCAGATTGGTAAAGGACTAACAGAGGTCCCTGATAGGGCAAGAGATTTAAAGTGCAGTACTATTCAGATTTTTTCAAGAAATCCAAGAGGCTGGATGTCAAAAGAGCTTAATAAGGATGATGTAGAGATATTTAAAAATAAGATAAAAGAGTACGATATAAATCCAGTAGTAATTCATATGCCTTATTTACCGAACCCGGCTGCTCCGGATAAGGAAAAATGGGATAAATCTCTGGAATCAATGATTGAGGAGTTAAGAAGAGCAGAACTGCTGGATGTTCCGTATGTTAATATACATATTGGAAAAAGTATGAAAGCACCTATTGAAGATGCTTTTACAAGAATAGTGAAGTTTCTTGATATATCATTAAAAGAGGTTAAAAATAATGTAATGCTTTTATTAGAGAATACAGCAGGTCAGGGTAGTGAAATAGGGACTAAATTTGAAGAGATAAGAAAGATACTTGATATGGTGAAGGAACCGGAAAGGATAGGGGTATGCATTGATACAGCGCATCTGTTTGGCGCAGGTTATGATTTAAGAACAAAAAAAGATGTTGATAAAGTTATAGAAGAATTTGATAATATAATAGGTCTTGATAAACTCAAAGTAATTCATTATAATGATTCAAAAGTGGAGCTTGGTTCTCATGTTGACAGACACTGGCATATTGGAGAAGGTACAATAGGTGATGAAGGTATGAAAGCAATAATTACGCATCCCAAACTTATGCATTTGCCGTTTATTATGGAGACACCAAAGCATAATCCTGACGATGATTTAAATAATTTAAATAAAGTTTTATCGTATTTAAAATAATGTTTTACAAAACAGAAGGAAATGATATTTTATTATACATCAGGGCAGTACCTAATGCATCTTTTTCAAAAATCGGCGGAATATATAATAATAGACTCAAAGTTTATATTGATACACAGCCTGAGAACAATAAGGCAAATAAGGCGCTGATAAAACTGCTTTCAAAACATTTTAAAATATCGAAGTCGAATATAACTATTGTGCAGGGTGAAAAATCACGAGACAAGGTAATTCGGATTCATAATTCTGCTGATATAATATCTATTCTTAATCAGATATAAAAATTCAGCCGATTCGCTGAATAATTAAACCGCTGTCCACTTTAGGATAAAAATAGGTGGTTTTCTGCGGAACAGTATCATTTTCATCTGAAATAGCAATTACATCATTTAATCGGATAGGATTAAGGAAGAACAGAAGTTGATATTTTTTATTTTTAGCCATTGCTTTAATTGCATCTTCATGAGAACCTTTAACGAAATCGAGGTTTTTCTGTTTTCTGTGAGAAGTATCTATTCCGAGAAACGGCTGTAAAATCAGATTATGGAGCCATGTTACATCGAGCTGTTTTTTTATCCCTGAGCCGTTTTTTAATTCTGATTTTTTTTCTTCCACCCATTGGAAAACTCTTCGTTTATCTTTCAGGCTTATTGCATAATATCTTTTATGTGCAGGATAGTACATTCCGATAACATAATTGTCTTCATTTTCCAGCATAGCTTTTTTCATTTTTTCCAGTTGTAATTCTTCTGTTGTCGAATTATATTCAAATATAGAGAGATCGAAATAAGTACTTGTTAATTGTCGTTCTAATTTATGAATATTCAGATTTTTCAAACCGTAAACAAGTCGGTGAGTAGGTAAAACCTCTTTTTCTTCGTCATTATAATTTGCAATAGCCATCATCATTCTGCCTGCATTTCTCCACGAAGGATTTTCTTTCATTATGTCGTAAGCACTTTCTGTTCTGTGGTGGCCGTCTGCAATGTAAAGTTTTTTTGTATCCATTATTTTCTGTATGTCTTTTATAACTTTTTTGTCGCTTAGTCTCCATATATTGTAAGTAACATCTGTTGCATCTGTAAATTTTAAAAAAGGCTGTCCTTTCATTATATATTCAAATCTTCCGGAAATTTCTCTATGTAAATCTGAATATAATACCAGGGGAATACCTATATTGGCTTTTAATGTTTTTAAAAGTTTTTTTCTGTCAACTTTAGGTTCTTCAAAAGTTTTTTCATGGGGCAGGATTTTTTTCTTATACTGTTTTAAATCAACTGCTCC
>CAYQNP010000072.1:0-2724 GCA_964418785.1 uncultured Spirochaetia bacterium
GAGAATTTTTTAACTTTTAGGATTGATTTTTAAATTTTTTACGCCAATCTGAGCTAAAAAAGGCAAAAAGAGAAAAGGGGAAGTGTTGACTCTAATAATTTTAAAATTCTAAAAGTTTTTTGGGAATTTCTGTGCAAATAATTAAAAATTTTATATTTATTTAAAATATTGACAAATTATTTGAATTAATTAATATAACATTCAAAAGTTTGTAGGAGGATAAGAATTATGGTAAAAATTGCAGATAGAATGAATTTAATTGACTCATCCGGTATAAGGAAAGTTTTTAATCTTGCATCAAAAATGAAAAATCCGATAAATCTTTCAATTGGCCAGCCTGATTTTGATGTGCCTGAACCTATAAAAGAATCCGCTATTAAGGCTATTAAGGAAGGTAAAAACAGATATACTTTAACACAGGGCCTGCCTGAATTAAACGAAAAATTACTTGATAAGTACAGCAAGTTATATCCTGATAATAAACCGGAAGCAAGTATGATTATATCCGGAGTTTCAGGCGGAATCTTATTATCATTTATGGCTTTGATAAATCCGGGAGATGAAGTATTAGTACCGGATCCGTATTTTGTAATGTATAAACATCTTATTAATCTTGTCGGCGGTAAACCTGTCTTTTTCTCAACTTATCCTGATTTTAAAATAAATATAAATGAGATAGAAAGCAAAATTACTGAAAAGACAAAAATAATCATTATAAACACTCCGAATAATCCTACAGGAGCAGTATTGTCTCGAGACGAAATGCAGCAAATAGTAAGCCTTGCTAAAAAACATAATCTGTTTATTATAAGTGATGAAATTTATGATTCTTATGTATATGATGATAAATTTACAAGTGTGCTTGAGTTCACCAATGAAGCTCTTGTTCTAAAAGGATTTTCTAAAACTTTCTCTGTAACAGGATGGAGGATAGGTTTTGCTCTTGGGCCTCAGGACCTAATGAAAGAAATGATTACCTTACAACAATATACTTTTGTGTGTTCTCCTTCAATAGCACAATATGCTGTGCTTGAAAATCTTGATTATGATCTTACTGATATTGTGAATGAATATAGAAAAAAACGAGACACCATATATAATATATTAAAAGAAAAATTTAAAGTACAGAAGTCAGCCGGTGCTTTTTATATTTTCCCGGAAGCACCTGACGGCAATGCGTCTGCTTTTGTTGAAAAGGCTATTGCAAATAATGTTTTGATAATTCCAGGAAATGTATTTTCTGAACAGGATTCGCATTTCAGAATATCTTTTGCTGCTTCTCTTGAAACTCTCGAAAAAGGCGGAGAAATACTTAATTCTCTTGTTTAATTATGATTCTTAAAATTGATAAAATTATAAATAACGGTTATGGACTTGGCAAGATATCCAATAAGGTTTTCTTTGTTCCTTATACAATTCCCGGTGAAGTTGTAGATGTCGAGATCGCAGAATCAAAAAAATCTTATAATATGGCTTTTGTAAAAGATATAAAAGAAATTTCTCCAGATAGAATAAAACCACGATGTGATTTGTTTAAAAAGTGCGGCGGGTGTGATTTTCTCCATATTTCTTACGAAAAACAGATTGAAATAAAAAAAAATATAATAATAGAATTTCTGGAGAAACATAAAATTACAGTTGAAGTCCCTGTTGAGTTTATAAAATCTCCAGAGCCTTTTAATTATAGAAATTCTGCCAGATTCGCTGTTTTTAATTTAAAACCAGCTTTCTTTAAAAAAAATTCTAAAGATTTCGTAGAAGTTAATTACTGTTTTATCCTTGATAATAAAATTAACGATTTTATTTCTGAATTAAATCTTAAATCCTATGTAGATGAACTAATCTTAAAAATTGATAATACAGAGCATATTTCGCATAATTTACTCTCGTCTTCAAATAAGAAAAACAGGCTGAAATTTAAAATAAATGATTTGATAATTGAATATGATTATAGAGTTTTTTTTCAGGTGAATAACAGTATAATTCCTGTATGGTTGAATTTGATAGCAGAATTTCTTGAACCTTTTCCTAAAAAACGCATTTTAGATCTGTATTCCGGAGTAGGAATTATATCTTTATTTCTTGCTTCTCAATACAGAAAAGATATTAAGAAAATAACCGGTATAGAAGTTGATAATACTGCAGTAAATTTTGCCAGGTTAAATAGAGAAAAGAATAGGCTGTTAAATACTCATTTTGTTGCCGGTAGGGTAGAACGCATTTTACATAATTATGAAACAGCAGATATAGTTATTGTTGATCCTCCGCGTTCCGGACTTGGCAAGAAAGTTGCTGAAAATTTAAAAAGAATAAAACCCCGGGTGATTATTTATTCTTCATGTGATATAAGTACTTTTATCCGAGATGCTGAAAAACTTATAGATGCAGGATATAGTTTGCAAAAAATTGTAGGCCTTGATATGTTCCCTCAAACCTATCATTTTGAAACTCTGGCATTATTTTCTTTGTAATAATGAATTAAGAGCATTCTGCAGGTTTTTATTCTGCGGTGCTATTTTTAGACCTCTTTCCCATATAGCCTTCGCTGCTTTGTAGTCCTGCCTGACATAATAACAGCCGCCTAAATTATAATATGGCGTAATATATGTTTCATCACTCTTAATTGCCATTGAATAATATTTTGCTGCTGTCTCTATTTGCTTTAAATTAAAATAGCAGTCTCCGATGCTGGTATATATTATCGGTTTGTTGTATTTTGCTATT
>CAYQNP010000073.1:0-4373 GCA_964418785.1 uncultured Spirochaetia bacterium
TTTTAAGTTCTTTAATATGGTTCCAGTCTGCAAAACCGGTAAACATCTGTTTAACAGTTCTCGGATGCAGAATAACCAATTTTATTCCATAATATTCTGCTATTTCACTAATTTTAATAAAATTAATACTATTCTTATCCCAACCGGAACGAATTTTTATGGTAATCAGTTTATCTGATGCTTTTGTAATTTTATTAAAAATTTTTTCTATCAATTTTTCATTTTTTAACAGGGCCCCGCCGCTGCCGGATTTCAATACTTTTTTTACCGGACACCCCATATTCAAATTTATAATTTCATAATTCGTACTATCATTTATAAACTTAACAGCATCAGCAAGTATATCCGGATCAGAACCGAAAATCTGGACTATTGATTTAAGATGCTCTTCATCTTTTAATAAATTTATTGTTTTTTTATCATTATATACAATACCGTTTGCAGAAACCATTTCTGTAAAAAGAACATCTGCACCGAATTTTGAAAATATTATCCTGGTAGGCAGATTTGTTATACCTGCTAAAGGCGCAGAGAATATATTTCCTTTTAATTTTATATTATCAAGATTGAGCGATTTATAAAATTTCATGATGCGATTAAAAGATGTTTAAAAATTTTACCGGGATCTGCTTTTAAATCAATAATAGTATTCATAAGATGTGTTTTAGGCTGGAACATATCATACTTACTGCTTTTTTCAAGTATCTCGTAAGCCAGATTTATATATTTAGGAACAGAAAAATCCCTGCCGAGTGCACTAAGCCTTTTTCTATAATCCTGCAAGGCAATAGGAGACAGCTGTTGTTTATCTTCACGCTCTGCAGAATATATCTTGTATTCTTCAGAATAATCCTGAGACAATTTAGATACAATACTGTCGAATATCAAGTCATGATTGGAGTGCAAATTTTCTTTAGTTAACCATGCTATTTTTGAAAAAGGATCAAAAACTTTAATTGCCTTATAAAGAAAAATATTTCCAGCGGTCTTTCCTACCAATAAAGTTAATTTCGGATAAAATCCGTCCTTAGGGATAAAATAACTTTTAAAACCTTCATTAAGATTTACTATTCTTAAATTTCTGTAATGAACATCTGTAAAAATTTTACGAATCATAAACTGCAATCTCAACAGCTGCGGATCTGTCTTGTAAGAGTTTTCATCTAAAACCAATAAAATCCCTCTCTCTGTTGTAGCATATTTAACTTTATAACTCTCAGCATAATTAGATTTTAAGATGTTTATAAATTTATCTGTTATATAATCTCCGTATTTTGCCTCTATTGTTTTTACTTTAGTACCTGTTATTATATCCTGCAGTAAGATTAATTTTCGTTCTTTAAAAAATTTATTATCATAAGAGGACATAGCATTAGCAAGTTTAAATCTCTCATAGGAAAGTTCTATTTTATATAATTCGGCAATATCCTCCTGAATATATTTATCAGGATAATATTTTTTCAAAATCTTTATTAATTTTGGATTATAATAAATAGATATATCTTCAACTTTCTGCTCTTCGAGTTTCTTTAAATATTCATCAGTGAGGATAAGATTTATATTTATAGTTTTACTGTCATCAATCTGAAAAATCTGTGCATTCTGTGTATCAGAAGCATCAAGTTCAATATTGAGCCCCGCAAGGTTCTCCTTAGTCCATAATTCTTTAATAACTTTAAACGGTATTATCATTATAAAAAAATAATTTTCTTATATTTTTATTTAACTTATCAGTTAATATATTTATCGGCATATCCAGCAATTCACTTAAAAATTTTATTGTATATTTTATCATATACGGATAATTTTTTTTACCCCTAAACGGCACAGGAGTTAGAAAAGGCGAATCTGTTTCCACTAATACTCTGTCAAGCCTTATATTCTTTGCAGTTTCATGCAAATTTCTTGCATTTTTAAATGTTAAATTACCTGCAAATGAAATATACATATCTCTATCAATAATTTTCTTTGCTTCTGCTATTGAATAAGAAAAACAATGAAATACACCTTTAATGTCCTTATATTCATTTTTATTAATAACATAAAAAGCATCGTCGAATGAATCTCTTGTGTGCAGAATAACCGGTTTATTATACTGTTTAGCAACATTTAACTGAAATTCAAACAATTCTATCTGTTTATTTTTATCACCATAATCATGATAATAATCAAGCCCTATCTCCCCTATTCCAATACATTTATCATCAGATAATAATTTTTCCAGTTCCTTATATTTACCAAAATCAAATTTCCCTGTTTGTTCAGGGTGAATACCTACAGAAAAGTAGATTTCTTTATATTTTTTTGCAAGGTCTCGACTTATAAAGTTACTGTTAAAATCTACCGATATATTAAATAAGGAGGTTATTCCTTCTTCTTTACACTTATTTAATATTTCCGGAATAGCCTCAAGAGATGAGATTAGATCAAGATGTGTATGAATATCTGTTGTCATTGTTTGATAACATAATGCAAAAAATGATTTTGTCAAGTAAAATAAAATTTGACAACTAAAAAATAAATATATATTTTTAGGAGAATTAAAATGAAAACATTAAAAGAGAAATTATCTATATTTACAGAGAAAATAAAAGAAAAGCTGGCATACTGGAACAAACGAGGCAAAGAGCATCTTACAGTAATGTTTATTCCTCACTCTGAAAAAAGCATACTAACTCTACACATATCGTATTTCACTCTATTTTTTATTTCTGTTATTTTAACAGTAATAATAATAATATCAATAATCGGGATAGTAGCCACTTCTACAACCAAAGAAGAAGTAAATAAACTAATAACAATGAGCAAGACATACAGCATAAAAGATAAATACTTAAAGAAAGAGATTTTTGAATTATCAGAAGAGATGGAGAAATTAAAGCCGCAGATAGAAAAAATATACACAATGGCATCAGCAACAAAAGGCGAAGATTTTATAAATTTATGGGCAGTTGGTGGGAGTTCTGAAGAGGACGACAAAAAACTCGTAAAAGATTTCAAAGCACATTCAAAAATACCTGAAGATATAATATTTATAAAGCAGATAAAAAAGGACTTAAAATTAAGTGAAAAGTATATGGAGCGTATAAAATATTTTTTAAAAGAGAGGGAAAAATTATTTTCAAATATACCCACAGTCTGGCCTTTAAAAGTAGGAGGATATATAACTTCAGATTACGGCTGGCGGAAACATCCATTTTACAGGAAAAAACTTGAATGGCATAAAGGTCTGGACATTGCATCCTGGCCAGGAGCTCCTATTGTGGCAACAGCAGGCGGAAAAGTAATCTTTGCCGGCTGGAAAGGAGGTTACGGGTTAACTGTTATCATACAACATAAATACGGATTTACAACCAGATATGCACATCTTTCAAGAATAAAAACCAGAGTGGGAAGAAAAGTAAAACGAGGAGATGTAATAGGATTTTTAGGAAAAAGCGGAAGAACAACAGGATATCATTTACATTATGAAATAAGAATTGGCTTACAGGATGTAAATCCATGGCCATATATAATAAATATAAAATAAGGTAAATAAAATGGGGATTAAAAAAAATAATAATACAGAGGATTCATTAAAAGAGCATATAATAAACAGTATTGTAGGAGAAGGTTCAGAATTAAAAGGGGAATTCAAAGTAAATGGAGTTTTACGAATTGACGGTACATTTTCCGGGGAGATAAAAGGCGACGGGAAAGTTATTATAGGAAAAACAGGACATGTAAAAACCGATATCAGAGCAGGCACTATAATTATAGGCGGTTTAGTTGAAGGAAATGTATATGCAACAAAGCAGGTAACATTACTAACCACAGCTAAACTATTAGGAGATATAATTACACCTTCGCTTAATGTTGAAGAAGGCGTTGTATTTGAAGGCAATTGTATAATAAATAAAGATAAGGATAAAGATTTCTTTACTTCAATCAAATCGAAAATGAAAAAAGAGTAATATTATGAGTTTATTTATAACTTTTGAAGGTCCCGAAGGTTGTGGAAAAAGTACTCACGCACAACTTCTTAAAGAATTTTTACTGGAAAACAATTTTAAAGTAAAGATAACCCGTGAACCGGGCGGAACTAATATTGGAAAGCAAATAAGAGAAGTTTTACTTTCACCGGAAAATAAAAATCTTTCTCCTTTAGCAGAATTTTTTTTACTTTTAGCAGATAGAAATCAAAATGTATCTGAGAATATTTTACCTTTTCTTGAGCAGGACTATATTGTAATATCCGACAGATTTATAGATTCTTCTATTGCATATCAGCACGGCGGCAGAAACATTGATATAGAACTAATAAATAACCTTAATAATATTGCTACATATAACTTAAAACCTGATATCACTTTTCTGCTTATTAATAATAATGT
>CAYQNP010000074.1:0-3742 GCA_964418785.1 uncultured Spirochaetia bacterium
TGTCATTTCGACCAACGGGAGAAATCCTTTAAATAACATTTCGAATGAAAGATTTCTCACATCAGTTCGGAATGACATAATGAGGGCTGTTCGGAATGACAGTGTTGGTGCTCGTCTGGAATAACATAATGGAGTCCGTTCGGAATGACAGAGTGATGACCATTCAGAATGACAAAGAAAATGGTACTCGTTCTGTATGACATTGGGATGGATCCTTCAGAACGACAGGCTACTGGTTATTCGCTATGACATTAGGGATACTCTCTTAGGAATAACAAAACCAACTGGTGCCATCAGAAGTAAGAACAATGTCATTAAATTTTCTATGTCTGTGAAATATAAGAAATATCTCCCTTTATCTTACTTAACTCTGTTGCTATTAAATTTATTATCTCTGGATCCTTTAAATATTCTTTTATCGCTTCTTTTTTTCGTTCTTCAACTTGCTTTACAAAATCATTCTCTATCTCTTTTGCTATGTCTTCCATTTTTTTGGCTCCCAATGCTACACTTATTGTTTCACTACCTATTTCCTTTTCATGTGCTTTTACTAATAATAAAATTATACTCATTACTTCTTCAAACCGTTTGTCAACTTCTTCAAATCTTTTATCCATATTTTCGCGCAATAAATCTATTTTTCCACTATTTAATCTATACAAAAATAATGATATCCCGGCTAATGACATAAATCCTATTCCCATTACCCACATCATAAAATCAAATCTTTTGTTTACATCATCAAATCGTTTATTTACATCGTCAAATCTTTTGTTTATATCTTCGAATCTTTTATTTATCATACTTACAAATATCTTAAAATCATTCTTTGTCATTAACTCTTCACTGCCGGCAGACACATTCATAGGAAAAATGTTAATCATCACTATAATTAATACAACTATATATAATACTTTCTTAACCATGCAAAAACCTCCACTTCCTATTAATAATATAATTCATTTTAGTTTTAAGTCAACTTTATTTTTCGTCAAAATATCATATACTATGTAGAAATACGCACTCAAAAATGATATAATGCTGCCTGTTCGGGATGACATTGGATGGCTCCTTCAGAATGACAGTGTGCTGATTATTCGAAATGACATCAGGGCGAATAATTATTCGCTCCTACAACCATCAAGAATTACCTCTTTATCATTTCGATAAACTCTCCCTGTCATTAGCCTCACTCTTTGTCATTTCGAGGAATACGGCTTTGCCGTATGACGAGAAATCCTTTAAATAACCTGCGGGTGAAAGATTCCTCACATCCGTTCGGAATGACATAATGAGGGCTGTTCGGAATGACAGTGTTGGTGCTCGTCTGGAATGACATAATGGAGTCCGTTCGGAATGACAATTTACTCAGATTCCTAACACTCGCTCCTCTCGGTTCGGAATGACAAAGAGAGCGTGTGCTATTTCGCAATAACAGTGTGTATCTTTAATTTTTTACTGTTTGCAGATTCTTCACCTGTTTTTTGCAATTATTGTCCGTATCCTTTCTGCAGCCATTCCATCGCCGTACGGATTAATAGCCCGGGACATATTTTTATAAAAGCGTTTATTCATCAAAAGTTTATTCGATAATTTAAGAATTCTTTTTCTATCCGTGCCAACCAATTTGACTGTTCCTGCACGAACAGCTTCCGGACGTTCTGTAAGTTCTCTCATTACAAGTATCGGTTTTCCAAGAGATGGTGCTTCTTCCTGAACCCCGCCCGAGTCAGTAATAATAAAATAAGATTTCATCATAAGATATACAAATTCAACATAATCAACGGGTTCAATAAGAAATATATTCTCAACATTATTTAAAATTTCAAAAACAGGCTTCCTGACATTCGGATTTAAGTGTACCGGATAAATCAATTTAACATTCGGGTTTTCAACAGCAATATCTCTTAATGCATAACATATATTTAAAAATCCTTCTCCGAAATTTTCTCTTCTGTGGCCTGTTATTAATATCATTTTGGCAGCCGACTCTAATGAATCTATTACTTTTTCATTTAATCCTTTATCACTCAGGTTACTTTTTATCTGATTTCTTACTTCCAAATTATTCTCAATTGTATTTTTAGCATACAGCAAAGCATCTATAACAGTATTTCCTGTGATAAAAATTTTTGCTTTATCAACATTTTCCTTTCTTAAATTATTATATGCTGTCTTTGTAGGGACAAAGAAATAGTCAGCAAGAGCAGTTGTAAGTTTTCTATTCATTTCTTCCGGGAACGGCGCATATTTATTAAAAGTTCTCAGGCCGGCTTCAACATGTCCTATAGAAACATGTTCATAAAATCCTGCCAGCGCACCAACAAATGTAGTTGTTGTATCTCCGTGAACTAAAATTAAATCCGGCATATAAGCTTTTACAACTTCTTTTAAACCAAGCAAAGCATTTACTGTAATGCCATATAAATCCTGATTTGGTTTCATAATATTAAGATCATAATCAGGCTTTATATTAAAAAAATCAAGTACAGCATCAAGCATCTCCCTATGCTGTGCAGTCACAGCAACTTTTACTTCAAATGTATTATATTTTTTTAACTCTAAAACCAGTGGGGCCATCTTTATTGCTTCAGGCCGAGTACCAAAGATAAATAAAATTTTCATAATATTTCAAATATATTAATACAGTTCTGTAAATTATATCTATCAGGAGTAATATTAATTACAAAACAGTTATCACATTCTTCTACTCTATCCTTTACTTCTATTTTGGTTATACCTAATTCATTTAAAGCCCATTTTATTATTTCTTTAAATTCATTATCACCTATAATAAAATATTGTGAAGTTTTATCAACCAGCCCTTTACGAATCAACTCTTTCTGGATTTTATTTTTTATTGCAATGACATCTGTTATTGTTTTTGTAAGATATTGATAAGTTCTATGAGTTTTATTAACTATAGCCTTTGGGGTGAGATGATATAAAATCTTTTTTTTATTCATTTTTTTTATCTTAACAAAACCTTTTTTTATAAGTCTTTTTATTATAATATTGGTCAACCCAAGAGAAAAACCTGTTTTTTTAGCCAACTCTCTCTGTGTTACGTCATTATGTTTATTCAAAATTTCAAGAACAACAAACTCTCGATCATCAATCATTTCAATACTTATATCCGTATTCACAACTAAATTTTAAAGCAAGATGCAGTTCTCCCACCAGAAACCCGGCAGGTACACTTTATAAGCGAACAATCAAAGTCGTGATGCCGAAACAATCTCCGACAAATGATTGTTCAAATACTGAACATTTTCTATTTAAATTATAATTATAAATAATAATGTCAAGTTTTTTTTGAATTTCGAAAATTCAGCCTGAATATACAATATTTATGAAAATAGATTTATAACATCTCTTTTGGTAAGCGATTTAAAGAAACTTGTCTCCGTAGTAATAATCTCTTTTACCAGGTTTTTCTTTTTTTCCTGCATATTAAGTATTTTCTCTTCCACTGTATTTTTTGCAATAAGTTTAAAGGAAAACACTTTTCTTTTCTGACCAATTCTATGTGCTCTATCAACAGCCTGCATTTCAATAGCAGGATTCCACCATGGGTCAAAAATAAACACATAATCAGCAGATGTTAAATTAATACCAACTCCGCCGGCTTTTAATGAAAGAAGAAATATACGCATATCATCGCTGTTCTGAAAAGCACTTATAATATCTCTTCTTTTTGATGCAGATATAGAGCCGTCAAGATATGCATATTTTAGTTTAT
>CAYQNP010000075.1:0-17701 GCA_964418785.1 uncultured Spirochaetia bacterium
CGAAGAAACATAAAAAAATATTGACATATAAATATAACATTATAATATACTTTAATCTATGAACAGTCTATGGACTTATAATATTTTTATTGCAATTTTGTTCGATATAGTAAGACTGATTTTTTGTTTGACTGAAAAAACAGAAACAAATATTCTATTCAATCTGTTAACAACTGGTTTTTTTCAGGATTTATTTATATTAAACATTTTCACATTATTAGTACTTGGTCTAAACAAACTATTTAGAAATAAATTTAAAAAAATATTTTTACTAACAGCAATAATATTTAATAATTTATTACTTTTAGTATATCTCGCCAATATTCCGCTTTATCACATTTTTCAAATAAATATAAATATGAGATTACTTAATTTTGCAGATGAGTTAAACGATCTATCCGGCTCTATAAGAGCAATAGTTCCTTATTACATTATTATACTGGCAGGGATATTGTTCATACTGCTGTCAGCTCTTTTGTATTATAGTGCAAAAAAGATATCAACACAGCTAAACTTTTCTAAGAAAAAATTAATATTATATTTCACAATAACCATACTGGCAGGATTAATAAGTGAAGGGATAAAATTACCTGATTACAAAAAGAACAGAAATTTTCGGAGGAATATATTAATATCGATTATTCACGATACTCTGACAGACATAAAACTTTCCGGTTTTAAATTAACCAAAAAAGACATTAAATTCATACAAAAATTTCTTGATACTGGGAGAGACTATTATACTACACTTTATCCATTTATGTATAAGCAAAAAGAACCTAAGCCGTTATTTAAAAAGAAGAAATACAACATAGTAATTATATTCGCAGAGTCATTCAGAGCTAAAAATATAGGAGTAATGCAGAGTGATATAAAAGGAGTAACACCATTTTTCGACAAACTAATTAAAAAAGGCATTTTCTTTACCCACTTTTATTCCTGCGGTGTACAGACATCCAAAGCATTATCAGCAGCATTATGCGGGGTTTTAACATACCATGGAAAACGAGAGATAAAATATTTTCCTGAGACAAGATACTACGGCATTGGTAATTTTCTAAAAAGTATAGGCTACAAGGACGGATTATTCATACACGGAAATACATTGAAATACGAGAAGCGCGATATATTTCTTCCGCACATAGGATTTAATCATTTATTTGATATAAAAGATTTTCCTGCACAAGCAAAAAGGTTCAGTTGGGGGATACACGATGAGGATATGTTTCTTACAGCAATAAAACAGATGGATAAATTAAGAGAGCCGTGGTATGCCGGGATATTAACATTATCAAACCATCACCCCTATGATTTACCGGATAAACGATTTTACAAATATAAAGAATACGGGTATATGGGGAGGTATCTTGCCGGAGTACATTATACAGATTATGCACTTTCAATATTTTTTAAAAATATAAAGAAAAAACCGTATTTTAAAAATACTATTTTTATTATATTTGGGGATCATGGTGAATCTCCGTTAAGAGACAAACAATCTACTTTATTAAAAAAGAATTTAATAGAAGATAATATAAGAGTACCGCTATTAATTTATGCGCCCGGACTTAAAATAAAGCCTAAAAAAATAACAGAGATAGGCTCGCAAATCGACATTATGCCTACAATATGTGATTTAATCGGATATTATCCGCAGTATACACATTGGGCAGGAAAATCTTTATTAAGAAAATATAAAAACCGATGGGCATTTGCACAAAATGCTTTCGGTGAAAGCAGAATTGCCATAATGTGGAAGAACTATAAATTAATATATAATTTTTCTACTAAAAGATTCAAACTGTTTAAAGTTAATACTTTAAAAGTAGAAGAGCAGGAAATACCGCTAAACAGCATAGCGAAAACAGAATTAAGTTACTACAAAAAAGTATTGCTTACATTATATAAAGTAAACAACAGTGCTATATTACGCAATATGATTTTTGACATTTCAATTGCGAAATAATGAAAGAGAATCTTTCCCTGCCGGTCTATTGAATAACAACTTTATAAAGAAGAGTTTTAGTCCCGGTTGATTCAGATGCTTTTTTCCATCTAATCCATTTTATTTTACTCTTATCTGCAGGTCTGACAGTTGAATACTGAGAAGAGTTATAAGTCTGGTCAGGAGCATCATTAGTAGAATATTCTACAGTCCAGCCGGTTGCAGTTCCAAGAAAATCTGTCTGATAAGTAGTATTATTAGGAATTTTATCATAAATAATAGGATAATTCGCAGAAGTATTTCCTGTTATTTCATACTCAATTTTATAAAAAACAGTTGAACCCGGAACAGCATGAGAATCAGAACTATTAAGAGAAACATTAGAAATATATTTTGATACAGATAAACGGACATAAGGTCTGTCATATTCTTTCCATCCCATATCCGGAGCAGGGCCTTCATACGAGAATCCAAGATTAGTTCCGGAATCGATGCAGTGGGATGTATTTGTAAGATAAAGGAAATTTGTTGAATATATATCATACGATAGCCAACCTGCTATATTTGACATTGAGCCGTTACCGGGAGCTGCAACGCCGCCGTAATTAGCAGTAGCATTACTAAATACATCATTATACTTTAACACAGCACTCCCGCCGGATTCAATATTAATGCCATAACCTGTTGCTGTTTTTGCATAAGCAAAAATATTATTAATAACAATATTTCCCGTTGATAACGCGTCCACTCTTAAGTTATCATAATTGCCGTATATGTCATTTGAAGCAACAGAATTGTGGTAAATATAATTATTGTCTCCATCAGTAAGCCATATGCCGTTTCCGTTCTGTCTAAACACCGCATTTCTATACAGTGTTACCTTTGAAGTATTATTTATTCTTATCCCGTGGGCATTATAGGCAGATACATTCGATGCACAATAATTATTTGATGCACCGATATCAAACGTTATCCCGTTATTTCCTGTATTTGTAAGCGTATAATTTTTTACTATGCGATTATAGATACTTCCGCCTACATAAATACCGTCCATAGATTCTCTATTGGCATTATTTGCTTTCACAATATTTAAATCACTATTATTTCCAAGATAAACACCATACTTATTTCTGTTCGCGGTATTACTCAGAATATAATTATTTCTTGAATTATACAGATATATTCCAATATTATAATTAGAATAAACAGTATTATCTATTACTCTATTACTATATGACGAGCCTTCAAGTATAATACCATTTGTACATTTATAAACAGTATTTTCTCGTATAATTACATTTGTAACGATACTTAATCTTATACCATTATTTTTGTTATTAAATACAGTATTATCGGCTACAAAAGCACCTTCAGGATTACCCCATAATCCAAGCAGATTTATTCCATAAGGATTATTAGAATATACAGTATTATCAACAATTATATTATTTACTGTACGGCCTACTAATATTCCGCTTCCGTAAGTAGTATTCCCGTTTGCATTTGATACTACAATATTATTACTAAAAATCACACTGATAGAACCAGATTCTACAGTAAAACCCTGCCAGGAATTATGAGCAAAGTAATTACCATAATATACATTATAATCTGCATCATCATTCCATACACCTCTATGAAAATTTCTATATATTTTATTTGAATATATCGTATTAGAATAAGAACCGCCCACAATATAGAAACCATCACTCTGATTACTGAATATCTGATTTTTTACAAATGTATTCTTTGCTGAATTCACTGATAATTTTATACCGTTAGTTGCATTATTATGAATATAATTAGACACAAATGTATTACTTATACCGCTATAAACAGCAACCCCACTGCTGTGATTATTATATATAACATTAGTTCCCAAATAGTTATTTGTAATATACTGAGCGAATAAACCTGATGATTTAGATCTCGTTATTATATTATTATTTATAAAATTGTTTCTGCACTGTTCTATCCAGATTCCATAATTATTAGTTGTACAAATATTATCATATACATAATTATCAAAAGCATTCGTAGTTATTAATATAATACCTTTCCCATTCCCGTCACTATGAATAAAATTATTATAAACCGTATTAGAAGGGCCTTCTATTTTAATATTATCTCCCAATCCGCTACCGTAATCATTATTAAATAGTACATTATTATAAACTTTATTATGAGATACATTATGTCCAAATAAATAAACGCCATTACCGCCATTTCCATCACTATAACCATTAGAGTATATCGTATTACTGAATATAGAATTATTTGTAGAAGTATTCATAAGATAAAAAGCAATCCTGGTATTATAATATATTTTATTAGTACCAAATATATTATTAACGCAGTTATCAAGATATGCGCCCCAATAATTAGAATATATTGTATTATGAAGTATTTTATTGTCGGAAGAAAAGTTTCCTATTACAATTCCGGCCGAAGTATTTTTATAAATTTCATTATCCCTTACAAAAGATTTAATCACACCGGAACCAATCAGATAAATACCATCCTGCGCATTATTTGTAATATAATTTCCTATAACACTATTACTGTAGGCAATATTTTCAAAATAAATCCCTTTTTGATAATTATCACAAATATAATTACTGATTATACTATTATTAGAAGCAACATCCTGGAACAAGACACCATGTCTATTTTCAGAAATATAATTATGTTTTATAACATTTTTATTATTAATTCCCGCCACACGCACCAGTACTCCGTCCCATATATTTTTATAAATATTATTACTTGTTATATTATTATTAGCATTCGGCTGCCAGAAATCAAAACCTGCCTGGGCATTACTACAAATTTCATTCTTTACAAAGTCATTACTGTAAGCAGCATTTAACTGAATACCACTCCATATATTTGACGAGATAGTATTATTAAAAATCAAATTATGTTTTGCATTATTATTTATTAAAATACCGTGATTAGCCGAGTGTCTGATATAGAAACCCATTATTTTAACCCAATTACATCCATTAAGTAAAAAACCATGAGTAGTACCTATTACTTTTGACATAGAGCCTGTATTAGTACCTGCTCCTATAAACGATAAATAATTATTATTAGTACCGGAATCACTTGAAGTTATTGTAACAGTTTCATTATATGTTCCGTTATCTACCCATACTTTATCTCCTGCTGTTAAATTATAATCATTTATTACTTTACTTATCGTTAAGAAAGGTTTTTGTTTTGTACCATTGCCTGTATAATCACTTCCTGCATTATAAGTATATATATCTCCGGTTGTTGAACTGTCATTTACATAAAATTCGCTTAAATCATAAATACGGAAATCATTTGAATATTCAGGATACTCATTTGTTTCTCCGGTAGAATCAACTATAAAAAATCTCACTCTATTAGTAGATTCTCCAGTGTTTGTAACAGTATAAAAAATAACATTTTCCGGTCGAGCCGGGACAGTATTTCCTGAATTTACAGCAACAGATAAATTCTGACCGCTATTATTTACGCTGTTAAATATACTTCCCCAGGAACTTGTAGTTGTAGCTTTAGAAGTATTACTAAATTTAAAATCAGAAGCAGAGCCGTCACTTTTCTCATAATCAGCGTATATAGTATCGCCTGCATTTATTATATTATTGGAATAAACACTTTCAAAAACAATTTCATGTTTGCTGTCACTATTAATATCTAAAGGCACAGGAGAAACACAGATAACATAAGCACCCATTGCTGAAGCGATATTCCCTGAAGGTTCTGCAGTAAACTGACACGGAGAATTCCATTTTAAGTGAAAATCTTCACTCCCGTCAGATATTGACTTAAATAAAGGGTCATTAGTTATTGTACCTGTCCCGGCAGTTGCAAAACCGCCAAAACCGTCATTTATACACGAATATGTTACAGAATTAGCACCATTGCCGTAAACTCCGCCACTACTATTAGAATAAGTTATACAATTTTTAACCGTAACATTATTATCAACAACTATTCCCCATGTGCTGTTTTTCACACTTGTTATATGATTTATTATATTGCCCGAAGTTCCGTTTGCAATACCAATGCCATAATTAGAATTTCTGTATAAAATATCTCTGTAAAAAATATTATTATTTCCGGCACCGGCAATATAAATACCATGTCCGTTATTATGATGTATTTTAGACTGCTGTATAATATTATTCGCAGCATAATACAGATATATTCCTACACTTCCATTATATGACACATAATTATTCCATACTATATTTCCTATTGTATTCGTAGAAAAATATATTCCAGCCCAATTATTAGATGTTAATGTATTATTTATAAACCTGTTATTTGTACTTTTCCATATAACTATCCCGGCATTATGCTGTGATACATAATTACCCTTTATTGTATTATTTTTAGTGCCTTCAACTTTAATTCCATCCCCTTCTTTATTATTTGCAATGCATCTGTTATCTATGACCCTGTTATCAGTTGAGCGCAGATAAATTTCAACTCCCCATGTAGTGAAATTATTAGAGCAAATATTATTCTGTATAAGATTATTTCCGCCATCCCAGACATATATCCCCACAGTATTTGTATAAAAATAGTTATTAATTAGCGTAGAAGATGTAACACTGCTGCCGTTAAGATAAATACCATAAGCATTTGTAGCACATTTATTACCTATAAATACATTTCCTGAAGAAGTATCTACCACTTCTATTCCGTGCAGGGTTGTGCCTCCCTTATAACACTCATTAGTATAAATTTTATTACCGGAAGCAGACTGAATTCTTATAAGTGAGCCCCAACCGCTTGAGCCTGTTACAAGATTACCTTTTACATAATTATAGGAAGAGTTATTATATATATATATACCGGGACTTCTTTTTAATAAAGTATTATTTATTATATTATTAGATACACTATAATCGGAAAGATATAAACTGGCACCGCTGCTATTGGATATAACATTATTTATTACAAATCCATTAGTACTATTGTACAGACCTATTCCAATATAATTATTAAAACACACATTGCTCTGAACAAGATTTGACAATGAGGTATTTTGTAATTTTATACCGTTATATTTCATATGAGAACAGCTATTATTCTTAATCATATTACCTTTCGCCTGATTGCCAATAAGAATACCGGAATCCGAGCTTGTCCCTATTGTATTATTATTAATCCTATTCCCATTACCATAAACCACTATAGCTGCTTGAGTTAAAGAATAAATAGTATTATTCCTTAAAAAATTAGAATTGGCTGTTGAAGTTAGATATATACCGCCTGCCCAACCTGTTTCCCCATATATAATATTATTGGTTATATAATTTTTCCGAAAATCACCACCGCAATGAAACCCGCCGTTTACATTATTATGAATTTTATTCCCGGAAAAAATATTACTTTGTGCATTCCATATTGTAATTCCTATATCTTTATTACTATAAATATTATTAGATACTATAATTATATTCTTTGGTGTTCCGATAAAATGTATACCGTCACCTGTATTATTATATATTCTATTATTACTAAATTTCACATTTCTACAATAATTCAAATATACACCCTGTACACCATTACCATATATCTTATTATCATAAAAATAAACATTTTTAATGTTATTATTTAATATTTTTATACCATTTGTAGTATTACTACATATAGAATTATTGTAGATATATAAATTTGTAACACCGGCGCCCCAGCCGTCAATGGATATTCCATAAATATTATTAAATATATTATTTGTAACAAGCGTAATATCAGATGAACCGCCATTAAAAAATAAACCATTTGTTGCAGAAATAATATTTAATTTTTTCAAAATAATATGTTTACTATTATAAAACCATATGCCATACGAATCACCGGTTCCGGAGGAATCCAGATAAGAATTATTAGAGTAGCCGGAATATACAATATTGCTGTTTTCAGAGCCGGAAATATTACAATAAAATGCTTCTCTATTAGTACCGGGGAGTATAAGTACAATATCACCCGGTTTTACAGAAGTTTTTGTTCGTGCAAGGGTTTTCCAGGGGGTATTAATATGATGCGCCTCAAATTCAGTCCTGGTGTCATCTCCATTACGCCAGGATACATAATACAAACCGTCTATATTCGGGTCCCAGTTAGTAAGCTTAAAAACCGTTGATAGATCTTCGTTATTTTCTGCAGAAATATCAGAGTCAGTACGAATATTATCATCATCCTCTGGCCCTTCAGTTCCATATGGCACTCTCCTTAAGGCTTGAGAAGTATTTAAAGCAGGGGCATTATTCCCACGCCACACACCTTCGGGAAATTGATTTGTTCCATCATCTCCTATCCCTATGACAACAGCATCAATTGATACATCAGCGGATAAATAATTACTACCTACAAGAAAAAATGTATCGTTATTCAAAATATTTATAGAATAAGAGGGATTCAATAAATTTGATACTTCCACATTATCACCGCCATTAACTGTATCCCACTCAAAATCAGGATAAAATTTAAATTCAGAATAAAAATTATTAGCATTTCTTCCACATAAAATAAAGCCGTTTGATTTTATAATTGTTCCGGCTGGAAAGACTCTCGGATTTTTAGCACTACTTGTAGGATCACATATTGCCCATCCGGATATATCGATTTCATAAGGACAAGGATTAAAAATCTCTATATATTCCGCATAGTTATTTCCAGCCGGACTATTTGCAATTTCCTGTATAACAGGATGCAAATAATTAGAATAACCCGGCGTAGGAAAAGCCCGAGCCACCCAATCTGCAGAAGAATTACCATCATCTCCTGAAGGCAATAGAGCAATAGTATTCCCTTCATCTATATTTGTATCTGAAGTGAGCACAACTTTTCCGTTTGTCCATATACCGGCATTTGTTGCATTTGCATAATCCGCCCATGATGTTGGTATTCCATCTCCATCCCAGCCGACAAAATCTATTATTGTTGCAGGATTTAAAGATGCGAAGGAAGAATATAAAGAAGATTCATCACCTGATGTAGATGTATCATCTGTTGGAGTTAAAATTGCCAAGCCCCAATCTCCATATAATGATCCGCGTTTGTCTGAAAAATCGGTATCATCTGTTCCTGTCCCATCATACAAAACCAAAAAATCACCCCTGTTTATAATCACATTTTTTGTAATATGATATCCATTACCATCCTCATCCGTAAGATACCAATTTGTTAAATTTAAAGATTCACTTTCCTTGCTGTATATCTCTACCCATTCATTATTATCATCAGTACCTACAGGCATAAGATTTACTTCATTTATATGAATAGAAGGTCGTGTAGAACTCATACTTAGAGAACCGGTAAAAGTTGAAACATTGCTGTCCTGAATTTTTATATTTACAGAAGCACCGATTTGATTAAGTATTACATTCTGCTCTACTAATTTTCCATCAGAAAACCCTGTTGTTTTAGTTCTAAGCAAATCACCCGCTGGTGCCGGGGAAAGAGTATGAGTTATTGTGCCATTATAATCAGGTACTATTGAGCCATGTTCAGCCGTACAGGCTGCACAACCGCAATTGTGAGCATGCACCCTATTTGTCAGATTAAATTCTATTCCTGGTTTTGTACTGCTCCTTGAAGCAGCAACAGTAAAGTGGTCTGGATATACCAGTCCGACATGCCCGCCGTGTGTATCGTTATACGGAGTATCATTAAAATATATTTCTGCAAAGTAACTGATCTTACCGTCAGATACTTCGTTCCCTGTATCCCCAGCTACTGTGGTCATACAATCCAGAACATCACTTCCTGAGATATCTACAGTTCCTCCTCCGCTATTTTCCGCTACAATAATTGAAATCCGCAATTTTCTCGGCGGAGTAGAAAAACCAAGATCACTCCAGGGCATACCAATTTCTACGCTGTCACTTGTAGCATCTATCCAGCTTTCTCCTACTTCCGACCAATTCCATGAAGTATCATACAACCCTGTTTTATTTAAATTTACAACTATCTCTTTATCCCATGCTGCACGATTCGTTATTTCTGTATCAACATAGTCTGCAAACCAGGTATTCCCTGTATTTCCCGTATCAATACAGTTTGTATCCAGTCCTATACCAATGTAAGGATACACTGCATCACTTATGTCATCCAGTTTTATTAAAAAATATATATTTGTGTTATTTGCAGTTATACCTATGTATTCAATATCATAATTATCATCAGGATCAGTACCGTCTGTTCTTTCATCGTTTCCGTCTCTCCACCACCATATTCCATTCGAAATCTTACAGGTATTAGAACCGTAAGTAAAACCGGGTGGATTTCCCCAATCAGACAGAGAACCGTCAACCATTATAAAGGAAGACGATATCTGAAAAGAATTAGTTTCACTATAAGGGCCCCAATCACTACCGTCATAAGCTGTTACTCGCCAATAATAAGTTTTACCAATATCAAGCGTAACAGGACATGCATACCACGGATTTGTGCTGCTTGTATCCGTATTAGTAACAGTATCCGAAAAATCCGCATTTGTAGAAATCCAAATATGATAATTCTGTATTAAATCACCATCTCTATCGTAGGCACGAGACCAGATAAATTTAGGTCTTCTGGAATAATAGGATGTATCCCCATCTATAGGCTGAATTAAGTTTGTAACCATCGGCCCATCATTAGCTATCGTATATTTAAAAGGGTGCCTTTTTGCAAACTCTTCATTCGCAGTAACCATGGAATTGCCGTTATATTCACAAATATAACATATATTAGAGGTTGATGTCTGCCACATTTTTATATAATAACCTACTCTGTCTCCTTTATCATAATCTGAAGTATCCGGCTGAGAATATTGAAATCTAAAATATCGATTAACACCGCTATTTGTAATAAAATTACTTTCCACACTATTCCACGTAATTAAATTCGTCGCTTTATAATACAATGTTGCATTTGTCAATGATACCTGAGGATATACTCCTGCCCAAACTGTTACAGTATCCAGACTTCTTTGTCGCGGATTATAAGAATCCCAGGGATTTGTAGTCTCTCTCATTTTATGTGTCCCTGGTTCTGTATTATTATATATATGCCATGTATTTAACTCGCGAGAATTATGATCTCTGTAAGTTCCGGAAGTACCAAAATCAGTTGCATTATCATCCGTATCACTATAATTTCCATTAGTATCCCATGCTATACGCCAATAACCATCACCATCTGTCCCAACATTAAAATCACTACCTTCTCCTAATTTGTTATCAGTAGGAGCATCTGTCCCAATCCCATCCACTTTATACCCGTCACCATCATCAGGATCATTATCATTATCTATAACTATACCAAAGCTTTGTGCTGTTGCTGTAATACTTATTGAAGCATCAATTATATCCGGTGGAACATCAGTAAACAGAACAGATGCTAACAAAAGATATCCAAAAGCTGGAACAGTATATCCGTCTAACAGGACAGACCAATCAAATGTGCCTGTACTGGTAAATCTAATCACTCTGTACCCATTTAAACTTAAAGAAAAGGGATTAGGATTATATATCTCGATTGAATCATTACTAGTGGTACCATTTCCCGTTGTATCAAAATGACTGATAAGTATACCCTGACGAACAGAATATTTGTTATCTTTTGGATTAAAATAAAAATGCCACACGCCTGCATAAGGAATAGAAACAGATATTGAATTAGTAGCAGTAGTGGTACTTCTTACACATACAGCATTTGTAACAGGTGCACTCGAAGAACCAGCTCCAGACCAACACCAATAAAAACCAGCATATGTATGTCCCTGTATAAATTTAAAATTTAAATTAGTGGCTTTTGAAAAGTATATATGATATCCATACCATTCACCCCCATTATTTGAGAACTTTGACATATCAGGAGCTGTTTTAGGATCCCAACCTGTAAAATTACCAACCACCTGAACAGAAGCAGGTTTAAGTATACCATATCCGTCACCTGCAAGACTATTTGTCTGGTAATAAAAAACATACTCTTGAGTCTTTAATAAAGGATTAACATAAGCATTTCCATTTCCTGAATAAAAATCAGAAGCCTGACAGGCATAAGATGAAGAATTCGTTAAATAATAGTTCGGTGCACTATCTTTTCCAACCCAGGTTCCATGCTCTATATACTTATACTGATATTGTGTATTAGAATTTAATGTAATTCCTTTATACATATATAGATTTATTCCATCCCATGTCCCATAATACTCCATTGTATGCTGTACCCAGCTATCCCAATCACCAGCCACCTGGATTTGAGCAGTTAGATAAGCATTATTTACAATAACAAACAAAATTATGTTTACAAATATAATGACCAGATTTCTCGGAAGCCACATTAAAGACACTATGATATTTCTTTTCCCCGAATTCTTAACCATTCTGGATACACCTTCCAATATTTTATATAAGTTCCCCAAAAACAGGATAAAACTACTATTTTATTTCCTTATCATATATATTATAACCCTTAATAAAAAGATTTCAACTTTTTTTTGTAGCGGGATGGGGACGGTGCGTCTTTTTTTTGTCTCCTTTTAATAATTGAAATATATAAAAAAGTTTTATCCCTATGTATAATTATTATCTGACCTGAAACATTATAAAAAGTTAATAAAGTATTGCACCGTCCCCAAAGATACTACGAAGGGGGACGGAAAAATTTGAAATAATTACCTTGCGTAATTCAGATTTTCTGCAGCCGGATAATATAAGTTCATTTTCAAAGCGTTCTATTTTTACATCTTTTATTAAATATTTTTTTATTCCCGAATTATCCTGAAGCGGGATACTTCCTTGAATTAACGCTGCTTTTGCAGTAAAATATTGTGCTATTCCTGCCAGTTTATTATTATATTTATCGACAATCTCATACTGAGACAAAGAATTAAAACAGGACGCAGACGACTCATAATGTGTCGGAGCGAGATTTATTTTTGCACTTATTCCCAGTGCACTAAGAGCAGAAGCAATATTTTCTGCTATAAATACAAATATTGCTCTAAACGAATACGGTTTAATATGGGATGATTTTAAAGCAAGCGAAAAGGTAATCTCATTATTATGCAGTATAGCCCTGCCGCCTGTAGGCCTTTTTACAACCTCAACTCCATCTTTTTTACACAACTCTAAATTAAATTCATCTAATTTTTGAAACTTACCGTAAGTTATAACAGATCTTTCCCATTCATAAACTCTAAACACAGGATTAATATCTTGCTCTTTACTTAAAAGATACATCCAATTATCAAATTCCATATTAAATATACCGGAATGAGGAATAAGATCATTAATTAATAATATATGCTCTGCATTAATCTTTATTTTCATATATATTGAATTTATTCAATTCTACAGGCAGGTACTCTTTTTTCCTTGTTATTTTAAGTTTAAATTTTTTATATTTTAATTTTTCTACTTTTATATTATGATTAATAAAATAATCTATTAACAGGTCATTCAAATCAATAGTATACGGAAGTTCATTATAAAGAAATCGTTTCAATTTAATTTTATCAAATATAATGGGGTCAAAATTATTATTCTTTATAAAATCTAAGAAGGCAGCACTCATATCTGTAGTTTTTCTATAAATATCAGGATAAGCAGTCAATAAATTATCTTCAAGTTTAAATAATTTATATCTTATGTATACTTTTATAACAGGTTTAACAAGAGGGTACAATTCAAGCATATCATCAATAAGCATTCTCACACAACCGGACGATACCGGCATACCTATTTTCCAATATTCTGTTGTGGAATGAATAACAAATTTGTCAGTATGATTTACTATCATATATAAGCCATACATCCGGTCATACGGTATTTTAAACTCTTTTCCGTCTTTATCATGTCCAACTTCTATTAATTTTCCCTGATTTGTTCCGTAATGATGTTTAAAATAAACATGACCTTTCGTATAAATAATGCCTTCCCCTATTTCTGTCTGTCTGGTAAATCTACCAACAGAAACAGGATACATTTTTTTCACATAATATTTACCTGTATTATAATTATACGCATAAAATCTCAGCACATTTTCAGGAATTGTTATTTCTATATAATTTTCTTTATTAATACGTCTTAAAAAAATCTCTTTAAAATTTTTTATAGGCGGGATATAAATATTATCTTCAATATCAATTTCAAAATCATCAGTTCTTACCGGTTCTGAAACTTCTTTAACATCATCATTATTTTTAAAATGTTTTAAAAACGAATAACTTATTTTTTCATTAAACAGGAGTAAAAGCATAAACAGATTAAGCAATGAAATAATTATGTATAATATTTTTCTAAACATACATTAATCTTTCATAAGTTTTATAAGTGCAATATTCAATTCTTCAAGTTTAGCAAGACTTTTTTGATTATCTTTAATATTTTTGTCTAATAAATTTAATATTTTATTATAACTCTCTTTCATACTTTTTTTATCGGAAAAATAAAAAAAGTTTAAAATTTTATACAATTTTTTTTGTATAATATAATATGGAAGAAAAAAGTATGTATGAACAATGGTTAAGCAGCAAGGATTTAACACTAACAGACAAAAAAGGCAACAAAATAATTGTAAACATAATTTACCATGGAGATTATATGAATAATTATGGGCCTGATTTTCAAAACTGTGTTCTAAAAATAAACAATCGGGTATTATACGGTGATGTAGAATTTCACACCAATTCAATAGACTGGTTTAAGCATAAACATCATATTGACAGCAAATACAATAAAGTCATACTGCACATTGTTCATAATGATAATTCTAAAATTCGTATAACTACCCGGAACAACAAGCGAATTAAAACTTATATACTTAAAATGCCTGAAAATATAAAAGATATCAAAGCTTATATATTATACCCAATGCCATGTTTTTACTTTGGACTGCGAAAAGATTTTAATCAGAAAATAAAAAGCATATTAACATTAACAGGCAGCAAAGAATTTACCCGAAAAACCGAGGAAGTTACAAAATTATCAATAAAATATTCACACATAAAAGATATAACAATTCGCTTTGACAAAATAACATACATAAGAATTTTAAATGGTTTCGGACTATATTATAACAAAGCATTATTCTGCAGAATAGCAGAAAGCAGTAAGTTTTCAGCAGCAAAAATAGATCAAACAATAAAGTTACATAATATGCGAATAAGACCTTATAATCATCCTATTGTAAGAATAAATCAATTCAACAATCTGCTTAAAAACTCCAAAGGAAAGATATTCACTCAATTACTCCTATTATTTAACCGAAGTTCCGACTTTAATGATTTCACAAAACATTTTACAGCACTTACGAATAAGCACATAAAAACAAAACCTATGGGGATAAATACAGCTAAGATAATAATATTCAATTATTTTTTACCTATTCTGACAGTATATAAAAAATTCAGGAAACTAAATATTATAAAACTAAACGATTATATTTTCAATACGAAAAACTTTGAGAACAATTTTATCACAAAACGAATGGAAAAAAACATAAACAAGAAGATACAACGGACTGAGATAATGACATTAGGGTTATACAACATTTATAAAAATTATTGTAAGGTTAAAAATTGCACAGAATGCAAACTGTATAAAATGTGGTAAGCAATTAAAGTTTCAAATTATTAACAGCAGAGTCAGCGGCTTCAATTCCTTTTTTATAACTTTTGCCGCCTTCGTGGAAAGCAAGCAGTCCTATACTTTTAACATCCGGCTGAATAACCAGGTCTGCATCAGTATTTTCAACTTTGAATTTTGCAAGTTCAAGGCGCATAATGTCTATTGTTGCAGTCATAACATTCAAAAAATTCAACTTTTCACCATCAAGGCGGTCTCTATGAAAAAATTTCAAAACAGGATAAAATCTTTCATTAAGCATATCCTTAATCTTTTCTTCAAGAGTATTTCGTGCTTTTAAAAATTTTGTAATAAGGCTGTAATCATCAACAACAACAGCGATTTTAAAATTTCGTTTTTTAAGCAGGTCAACAGGGACAGGATTAGTAACACCGCCATCAATATATAATCTACTTTTATATTTATAAGGAACAAAAAAGCCCGGAATAGAGATACTGGCTCTAATAGCAGGTATTAAATCACCTTTGTTAAAAACAACAGGTTTTCCTGTTTCAAGATCTGTCGCTGTACAGCTAAACTTAATTTTCAGGTCTTTAAATTTTTTTACAGGCAAAAGCATTTCAAGAAATTCTTCTATTAACTCACCTTTAACAATCCCGCCGTTTTTAGGGCGTGTAAAATCAAAAAGCTCCATTACTTTATGCAATGAAATTCCAACAGCAATTGTAGTTAAAATACCCACTGATACTCCGGAAGCATATAATGCACCTATTATAGCACCGATACTGCTGCCGCTAATTTCATCTATAACAAAACCGTTCTTTTCAAGAACCTCAAGCACACCAATATGAGCAATACCTCTTGCTCCGCCGCTGCCCAATGCTATACTAACTTTCTTTTTCATTTTCTACATTATTCTTAATTTTGCAGACATGGAATGGAACATTAATCCTTCTGCCTCTGCAATTTTTGAAATACCTGATTTTAATTCTTTAAGTTTTTGTTTTGAAAAATATACAACACCTGTTTTTTTTACAAAATCATATACACCGAGCTGTGAATAAAATTTTGCAGTGCCCATAGTAGGTAAAGTATGATTTGGACCTGCTACATAATCCCCTGCTGCTTCCGGTGTATATTCTCCTAAAAACAGACCGCCGGCATTCTTAACTTCAGACAGATAATCAAAAGGATTACTTAACATAAGTTCCAGATGTTCCGGTGCAATCTCATTTGCAATCTCAAATGCTTTATCAATATTTTCACTCAAAATAATTCTTCCGTTTAATTTTATAGATTTTTCTGCAACATCATTCGGATACTTTTTCAATAAATTTTCAACTTCCTTATTCACTTTTTCCGCAAATTCCCTGGTTTTACAAATAAGCAGAGATGATGCCATTTCATCGTGTTCAGCTTGAGCCAGTAAATCAAGAGCAATATTATACGGCCGGACTGTTTCATCAGTTATAATCAATACTTCTGTAGGGCCTGCTATCATATCAATATCAACATATCCGTAAACTATTTTTTTAGCAGTAGCGACAAATATATTTCCCGGGCCTGTTATTTTATAAACTTTCGGGATGCTGGCAGTTCCAAAAGTAAACGCTGCTATTGAATGAGCACCACCTAATTTATATATATCTTTTAAACCAAGTAAATATGCAACTGCTAAAATTTTATCATTCACTTTTCCGTCAGATTTAACAGGCGTGGTTACATATATATTCTGAACACCTGCTATCTGGGCAGGCACAGCATTCATTATAAGAGTTGACGGGTACAAAGCTTTTCCACCGGGTATGTAAATAAGAACTTTTTCTATAGGTGTTATAATCTGACCTATCTTTTCCCCATTATCTTCAATAAAAAAACTTTCTTCTTTCTGCTTTAAATGAAATTTACGGATACGCTCAATAGATACCCGCAGAGCATCAACAAAGTCTTTATCCGATTTCAGAACTCTATTAAACCCTTCTGTAATTTCATCTTCAGTTAATTTAAACCCGCTGTTTTTTAAGTCAGCGCCATCAAATTTTAAAGCATATTCAATTAATGCAGAATCCCCTTCTTTTTCTACTCTGTTAATAATCTCTTTTACAGAAAGTTCAACTTTTTCTGTATTTAGGCTTTTTTTATAATCCTTAACATTAAACTCTTCAATAGGAAT
>CAYQNP010000076.1:0-5393 GCA_964418785.1 uncultured Spirochaetia bacterium
TGCTATATTGTCGGACAGATTTACAATTTTACTTATCTTTATTCCCGGAGCAGGCTGTAATTCAAACCTGGTTATTACAGGTCCTACATATATATTTATTACTTTTGCTTTTATACCAAACTCTTTTAATGTTTCTTCTAATTTTATTGCAGTCTTATTTGTTATTTCTTCCAATTGCTTTACATCAACAGGTTTAGAACGAGTTAATAAATCCAGCGGGGGAACAGTATAATTTTCTCCTTTTACCTTATCAGCCTTTACTTTTTTATCTTTGCCCTTTTTATTTATAATTCCTTCCATATTAAAATTACGCTCTTTCTTTCGTGCAGGCAATAATTTTATTTTCTTCTTTGGTGCTTCTATTTTCTTATCTTTAGATTTTAATTCAGTTTCTTCAACTTTTTCCTTCTGTTCAACTTCTGCATCATTATCTAAAGACACCTTGCTTATTATAGGAGGCTTATTTCTTATTTTCTCTTCTTCTGTTATTTCTATAACCTTAGGAGTAAACAGCTGTTTTAAAAACAGAAAAAGAGTTTTAAAAGCATTCCCTATCTTAACGAAAAACTGTATAATCCAATTAACAGAAAAATTAGTTGACAGCATTAATGAAAAAAATATTAAAGAAACAGAAACTATGTATAAGCCTATTATGCCGATATACTGTTTTAACAGAACACTTAAAAACAATCCTACAATTCCCCCGTTTTTTATCAATACAAACTTATTTCCTTTTACAACATTAATACTGAACAATACAGATAAAGTTATAGTTAGAATAAATATTCCGCTAAGGACAGTTAATATTTTTGTTTTATCCGACTTTGTTATTATAAACCAGCCAAGGAGGATAAAAAAGAGAGACAGGATATAAGATGCCTTACCAAATGTGAGATAAAGTACAGATGCCCATAAAGCACCTCCTATGCCGACGAGATTTTTTATAGGAGAAGCAGGAGTAGTGGTAAACAGATAAGAATCAGCAGGATGAAAACTCATTAAACTTAAAAAAGTTAATATTCCGAATACAACTACGAGTAAACCAACAATCTCGTGCATTATCTTATTTTTCACACTATTATTTTTCATACTATACTTGAAAGGTATAATAATATTATCGAAACATTTGTCAAATAAATTATGTTTTTTTCTGACATTAAAATTTGACTTTAAAAAATTCAATATTATATTTATATAAAAAAATGGTAACAAACAGGAGGAAAGAGATGAAGAAGTTAGCCCTGATTATTTTAGTAATAAATATTTTTTCAGCAGGTATTATATTTGCACAACAGGATAAGAATGAAAAAGCAACAGAGAAAGTATATCTGGTAGATGATTTTGAAAGCGGAATAAACTGGCAGGTTTATAACGGAGAACATTCAAAACCTGAATGGCTAAACAACGATCCTCTGCTTTCATTAATTCCGGGTGCTCCGAAAAATCTGGATAAAAAATATGTAATAGATAGAAAATGGTATTATTATCTTCACGAAAATGAAAACAAATATTGCATGGGCGTTAAATTCAAAATGAATCATATAGGCGACACAAGAAAATTCATTATCCCAATCAGACAAATAGCACTTCCGGGAATATGTAAAGAGATATCTTTTTATGTAAACGGCAGAAATAAAAAATTACGACTTCGTGTTATGTTCAAAGATTACATCGGATATATTCATACACTTGAAACATCACCTTTGCTATTAGATTTTTACGGCTGGAAAAAAGTTGTTATAACTGATATAGATAAGAAAATAAGTCAGGTAAATAAATTTGATATAAATTATAAACCATTAAAAATAATCGCTTTTGTAATAGATAATCCTTATAAAAAAATATATTATAAACCGATATATTTCTACCTTGACAATTTAACAGCCAAATGCGTAACTTATAATATTCCTTCATATGATGGAGACAACATAATAGACAAATGGTAATAATTATATAAGGAGGTTCCCATGAAAACATTTTTAAAGATATTAGTAGGAATAATATTTATACTTGGTGCACTCTTCCTGTATCTTCCTCCAATTGCAGGAATACCGTGTTTAGGCTGGTGGAAAGATTTATTGGTATTAATAAAAGGTTCTCTCGGCGGAATCTTATTTTTAATAGGTTTAATATTTTTTGCAATAGCAAAAGATTAATATTATGAAATTAGGAAAAGTAATAGCAAATGTTGTTTCAACCGTAAAACATGAAGCCTATCAAAATAAACCATTATATATGGTACAACCTTTAAACGAGAAATTAGAACCAACAGGCAGTCCCTGGATAGCAACAGACTATGTCTCTGCTCAGATTGGAGACATAGTCTTGTTTGTAGCTTCCCCGGGACTTGCAAAAGAAGTCTTTAACCTCAAAATGGCTCCCATTCGCAGTATTATTGTTGCAATTGTTGACACAATAGATGTAGACGGAAAAACTATTTATAAGACTTAGCAAAAAAAATAAAATAACCTGGGGACGGTGCAATACTTTATATACTTTATGCGCCGCGCCTGAAGACCCGGCGGCAATTATTTTTGGCGAATGATTATTCACCCCTACAAATACACAATATCATCCTCCGTCCCCATTAAATTTTTTATTGACAAATAAATGGAACAAAGTAATTTTAATACAAATAAGCGCCTGTAGCTCAGTAGGATAGAGCACAGGTTTCCTAAACCTGGTGTCGCAGGTTCGATTCCTGCCAGGCGCAAATGCAAAAAACCACAGATTCTAAAGATATAATTAACATTATTCATGAATTTCAAAATGGGAATAAAGAAGTATTTTCCCTTATAATAAAAAAATACAGAAAATATATTTTTAGCCTGTTAATAAAAAAAATTGAATCAAAAGAAGATGCTGAAGACTTAACACAGGAAATATTTATAAAACTTTATAATTCCTTAGATAACTTCAAATTCAAATCCAGTCTGAAGACATATATATACAGAATGGTAACTAATAAAATATCAGATTTTAAAAAACAAAAAAATAAAACACGACAGGAGTATCAATTAATCGAAGAATTTAATGAAAATATCTACGAAAACGATATTGATGACAAAATAATAGAGGAAGAAAATATAAAAAATTTAGAAGAAGCCATAAAACAATTACCGGAGAAGTATAAGACATTAATATATATGAGAGATTTTAAAAATATGAATTATAAAAAAATAGCGAAAGAATTACAAATAACCGAAAATACTGCCAAGATCAGACATTTCTATGCACTAAAAAAATTAAAACAAATTATTGAATCTATTTCGTAATCAAGACAGACATTTATTATTCAAAAACTTCTACTTCAGAACATATAATTTTATATATTCTATCTTTTTTATTATTAAGTTCTGCTTCTTCCAGTGATTCAAGAATTTCTTCGATTACGCTTTTATCTTCTATAAGAGTAAATATAACCTTACAGAATTTAGGGCTGCGGCTGAGTTCACCTCTCAAACCGGCAAAAACCGGAACATTAAAAGCCAGAACATTCTCCATATTTAATCCGTCAATTACAACAGTATTATTTAATCCTGCTGCAGTTAAAGCCATCATTATATCTTCCATATATCTTTCTTTATACAAAAAAATAGTTAACTGATACATAATTTTATCCTCTCATTTTTATTTTGTAAACAATTCATATATTTCATTATTATTACTTGAATGTATTATTTTATTTCTAAATTCACTATTTTTAAGGCGTAATACAAGTTTAGCAAGCAACTTTAAATATTCATCATGTTTATGTGCAGGGGCTGCTATCATTACTATAATGTGCACTTTTTTCTTATCAATAGCATCATAATCTATTCCTTTTTTACTAACGCCAATAGATATAACAAAGTCCTTAACAACTTCACTTTTAATATGCGGAACTGCAATACCTGCACCTATTCCTGTACTCATAATTTTTTCACGGCTTAAAATATCGTTTAATAATTTTTTACTGTCTGTTATAGACTCCTCATCTTTTATCAATTCCCATAATTCTTTCAATGCAGACTTTTTATCATCTGATTCAATAAATTTAACCTTTTCAACAGAAAGATATTTTTTCATTACTTTTTTAGACATAAAAACACCTCCTTAAGCCTTTCCAATTTCATCAGCCTTTGTAAAAGCATACTTTAACATACTCGGGCCCAATACCTCTGTAAATATTGTAGTAACTAATAATATATTTATAACTATATTTGCCATCTGATAACCGACCTTACCAAAATCACTTAACTGATGAAATATAACAACAGCCAAACCAATAGCAATACCTACTTGAGACAATAAGCCGTATCCAATATATCTCTTTACTACATCCGGAGCTTTACCTATTACAGCTCCCAACGATGCACCAGATACTTTTCCTACTATACGAAAAACAAGATATGCAGCTCCAAGCAAACCAATTGACGGCAATAAAGTAATATCAAGTTTTGTACCTGCTAAAACAAAAAAGAGTATGTAGATAGAAGGTGTTATCTCTTTTATACCTCTAAAAACTCTATTGCTGTTATGCGGTGCATAATTAGTTAAAACAAAACCAAAAGCCATATTTGACAAGATTCCGGAAAAATGAAAAAACCTGTCCACTCCTATTATAAGAAATACTATACCCGTAGCCATACTCACAAATTCCATTCTTGATCCATGTCTGTGACGAATATAATAACCGTAAAGCCAGCCGAATATAGCACCCAAAATCAGAGAACCTATGATTTCCCATAAAGGATGGACCACAATTGTAAAGAATGATAATTGAGCTCCGGGAACAACTATAACTTTTGCAATAGCAATAGCAAAACTGTATATAATTAGAGCTGCACCGTCGTCAAGTCCGACAACAGCCAACAATGTAGTTGTTAAATCCCCTTTTGTTCTATACTGTTCTACCACCATAACAGTAGCGGCAGGAGCAGTTGCCGCTGAAACTGCGCCAAGAATTAAAGACAATGCAAAATTATTAGTAAGCAGCATTGTAACTGCTGTTACAAGAATAAATGCAGTAGTTGTCTCAAATAAAACTATCCACATAATAGACGCACCGAGGTGACGAATATTCTTAATCTTTAATTCACCGCCAACTATAAATGCAATAAACCCTAATGCCACGGTACTGAATATATCAAGTTCACTCATAACATTTATTTTAAATATATTTAAAATCTGGCCGAATATAATTCCCGCTATAATATACCCTGCAACTGAAGGCATTTTTATTCGCTCCGATAATATTGCAAAAAATATTCCTATTATTAAACTTATTCCTAATATTGTATACGGATTCATTTAACCACTCCATTTTAATATAAATGGGCTGCGCAACCACACATTCCCACAAATGTATTAACTTAAAAAAATCTATACTTCTCTATTTTAAATGTCAACAT
>CAYQNP010000077.1:0-3422 GCA_964418785.1 uncultured Spirochaetia bacterium
ACGCAATTAAGAAAAAAATATTTCCCGCATAAGCTCCAAGATAAGGTATTGCACCTATGCCGAATAAAAAATCAAAGACTGTTTTACTTCGCAATATTACTGCATGAGAAATTATATCAAACACTATAGCCAAAAATAATGTCAGCAAAGAAACACCCATAAAAAAATCGTCTTTTTTTCTTAAAAGTTTTATTATAGTATTACGAGGATAAAAGAGGAACCCGTAAAAAAAAGAAGGCAAACTGTTTATTGAAAAATTCTGTTTTAATTTAGCCATTATGCAAAACCCCATTATTGCTGATAAAGATAAAATACAGGTACAGGGCTTTTTTCATACAGCTGAAGTAAGACTTCAGCAAAACTTTTATCCCGTTTAATTTGAGAGAAAATCTGCTCAATAGGATTAGAACTTGGTTTTATAATATGCGGTTTACTTCCCAATCCTGTTAATTTCCCTGCCAATCGTACAGCGGTATGCATATCACCCAATACATCCACCAGATTTATTTTTTTTGCCTGTGCACCTGTAAATATCCTCCCGTCTGCATATCTTTTTAATTTTTGAATTTTTATATTTCTTCCGGAACTCACAGCATTTAGAAACTGATAATAAGCATTATCAACAACTCCCTGAATAATTTTACGCTCTTCAGGTGTCATTTCCCTATACGGAGAAAGTATATCTTTATGTGCTCCGCTCTTTATTACATTATACCCCAGCCCGAACTTTTTAAAAAGTTTTACAAAAGACGGCGATGCAATTATAACCCCTATACTGCCTGTAATAGTACCCGGATTTGATACAATTTTATCACAGGCAGAAGCTATATAATAACCGCCTGAAGCTGCTATATCTCCAAATGAAGCTACTACTATTTTACCATGACTTCTAAATGCTTTTATTGCATTATAAACTTCCTGTACAGCCCCAATAGTTCCTCCGGGTGAATTTATTCTTATTATCATGCCTTCTACATTCGGATTCTCTGCATACGAATATATACGGTCAATCAATGATGATATACCGCTTTCTGTAAATCCCAGCATATTTTGAGAAACATTAAACTGAATAACTCCGTTTATTGTTTCAAGAACTATCCCCGATTTTTTAATTATTCTTTTTGTTACTATCCTGTCTAAAGAATAATCCTTAGTTTCATAATTTCTTCCTGAACCGGAAAATACAAGTATAATGCCTAATATTGTTATTACAGCCAATAATCCTGCGACTATATAAAATTTAACTTCAATATTTTTTTTATTCATAATTTAACCAACCTGCTCTTTATATTTAAAATATGCTTCCACTGTTTTCTCTATATTATCCCGAATATTCTGATTCGGCTTATATCCCAGCTCTTTTATAATCTTTCCGGCAGTAAAATTAAAATGTTTACAAGTTATATCAACCCTGAAATGCGTTATTAACGGAGCATTTTTTGTATTCAACAACTTAAACATTGGTTCAAGTATATACGCAAAACATCTGCCGATACTTCCGGGTAAATTTATCCACGGGAACGGAACTTTTAAAATTTTACAAAAATACTCTGTAAATTCCCGCCATGTTACCTGCAAATCATCTGTTACTATATACTTTTTCCCTACACTTTTATTTTTTTTCTTTATAATTAATTCTACAGCCTGCATTAAATTATCAATATAAAGAGTAGACATTAAATACTTTCCGTTACTGCATACAGCAAACTGTTTTTTAACAAGTGCTTCTATAATTTTATATGACATAGTTCTGTCATTTGGGCCATATATCTGACCGGGCTGAATAATAGTTGCAGGCAAATTAAACACCTTTATAAAATGAGATATTGTACGCTCTCCTTCTAATTTCGTAATACTGTACGGATATTTTGTAGGCTTTATTTCTGTATTTTCATCTGCTTTTATCCAGTCGTTAAAACCATAAACATTAATTGTACTAAAGTGAACCAGATGTTTAATACTATACTCAAGACAGAGTTCAGCTATATTTTTGGTGCCTATTACATTTATATCATAAAATATTTTCATTTTTCCCCAGTCATTGGTATATCCTGCAGGATGTATCACAATATCTGTATTCTTAAAAGCCGCTCTTATGCTGTCCTTATTTCTTATATCTCCATAGTATAATTTAAGTTTTTTCATTAAAGGTTTTAAAAAAGATAAATCGCTTGTCTTTCGCACAAGTCCCCTAACTTTATATCCTTTTTTAATAAAATGTTCGCACAGCTTGCTGCCGACAAACCCATTTGCTCCTGTTATCAATATAGTCTCTTTTTTCTTTACTGTTGCCATGGTATATATAGTATCCAATAAAATTTCTTTGGCAAGAAAAAATTAAAATAAAATGTAAAATAAAATGGGGACGGTGCAATACTTTATTAACTTTTAATCGGGACAAATAATTATTTTCCTGCGATAATCGTAGTCGAGCCTTCAGGCTTGGCGTATAAAGTATATAAAGTTTTGCACCGTCCCCAGATTTTCTCATCGACACAAAATTTATATCTTTTTCTTGACATATTAGAAAAAATCAATATCTTTATATATAGCTGTATTTTAGCAATTTCTGTGAATTTAAGGAGGATTCGTTGTGAAAAAAAGCCGGGGACAGACGCAGATTCGAAAAATTATTGAGCATAGATATTCTTCTCATTCAAATATATATGATTACAGTCTTGATAGACTGCAAAAAATTCGCAGATTATTACCTGAAACGGGTAAATTATTGGAAATTGGTGCATGGGACGGTACTACCGGAAGATTTTATAAAACAACCTTTAAGGGGAAATTATATGGAATTGATATCTCTACTGAAACATTTAAATATGCAAAAAAATATTTTGATGAATTAAAGGAGTGCGATTTAAATTCAGAAAAAATACCATTCCCGGATAATTTTTTCGATGTCGTTATTTGCAGTGAAGTTATTGAACATATATATAACACTGATCGTCTTCTTATTGAAATAAAAAGAATACTAAAACCTTCCGGCATATTAATTATTAGCACTCCTAATTTGGCTTCCTTTTTTAATAGAATTTTTATTTTATTCGGTTTTCAACCTTTAGCAACTGAAGTATCCGCAAAAGTCTCAACATATGGAAATAAATTTAGGAAGAATCTTCTCCCCTCAGGGCATATTAGAAATTTTACTTATAAAGCTTTCCGTGATATTATCATAAATAATGGTTTTTATATAATAAAAAAGAAAGCTTCCAGTATAAGTAATAATAGAATTATAAAATTTATAGAAAACTTTTTGGGTTCGATTTCTATAGAGTTAGGTAGTGATATAATATTAAAATGTCAAATAAAAAATAAATAAAATTAGTTACACTGGTTAAACTTTAAAAATAATAGAAATTTCTTTGGAAGAATTTGAAGCATTGCGGTTGCGATATACAAAAAATTTAGATCAA
>CAYQNP010000078.1:0-3867 GCA_964418785.1 uncultured Spirochaetia bacterium
TAAAAAGTTTTGCTAAAGATATAATATTTGGGGTCGCTCCTGCTCCTCATAGTAAAAAACGAGCGAATATAGTTAGTGGCGCTTGTGGTTGGGCAATTTCTCGTGCCACAAAAAATAAAGAATTAGTATGGAAGTTATTTGAATATTTGGTGGGCCCCTCTATTGGCCAAAAAGAGATTGCTAAAATAGGGTATAATTTCCCTTCAAATAAGAAAATTGCATTGTCCTCTATTTTTCCTAATCCAGAAGGTATAAATAAGTTTTTTTTAGAAGAATTACCTTATTTATATCCACCAACGATTTTGATTTCTCCTTATATTTCTACTCCTTTATGGCGTGAAATTTTTAAAGAAGAATATGAGAAGATATTAATTGGAGAGAAAAGTCCAGCTCAAGCATGTAAAGATGCTGCTAAGAGGATTAATAAAATAATTCAAGAAAATATGAAAGAAAATTAGTTGCTAAAAAAGGAGGGTTGTGATGACTTCGAAACCTAATATAATTGTGATAATGACAGATCAACAGAGATATGATACCTTAGGAATAAATGGTAATGAAAAAATAAAAACACCCAATCTTGATAGATTAGGGAAAGAAGGAGTAGTTTTTGATAGATGTTATTGTGCTTCACCAGAATGTGTTCCAGCAAGAATTACTTTAAAAACAGGATTATTGCCATGGAAAAGTGGCTCTACAAATAATTTTGAAGGTATTTCTTCAGAAACTCCTACATTAATGAAAATTTTGAGTGAGAATGGTTATTATACTCAGGCTATAGGAAAAATGCATTTTATTCCTACTCGGGAACCATTTGGATTTCAACGAATGTGGTTGTCTGAAGAATTGAATACCGTAGAACAGGATGAATTTTTACAGGATTTAGTGAAAGAAGGTTATAGTTATGTAGAAGAGATACATGGAATGAGAAGTTATTTATATTATATACCGCAGGTATCACAGTTGCCTGCCCATTTACATACCACTGCCTGGACAGGAGGAAAGAGCATAGAATATATAAAAGAAATGCATCAAAAGAATCAACCGTTCTTTTTATGGATGTCATTTATAAAACCTCATCCACCTTTTGATCCACCAGTACCATATAATAGAATGTATGAACCAACAGAAATGGATGATCCAATTATAATGGAAGAAAGAGAAGCTGAAAAAAATTATACCTATTGGAATTATTATCAAAATAGAGGGAAATGGATGGAGAGTATGAGAAGTCCAATATTTTTAAGAATAATGAGAGCATTTTATTATGCAAGTGTAAGTTTTGTAGATGAGCAAATAGGGAAATTACTGAATACGTTGGAAGAATTAGGGATAAGAGAAGAAACAATGATAATATTTGTATCGGACCATGGAGAATATTTAGGGGATTATTGGTGTTTTGGGAAAAGAGGTTTTCATGATTCAGCAGCACGAATTCCATTTATAATATCATATCGAGGAAAAATTGTAGAAGGAGAGAGGAGAGAGAATTTAATAGGACATGCAGATATAATGCCAACAATATTAGATTATTGTGGAATAAAGTATGAAGGCGAACAATGCGGGGAGAGTTTAAAAAGAATAATAGAGAATAAAGAAGAAAAATGGCGAGAGTATTTTGTAGGACAGTTTCACAGGAAGGAAAAAGGATTATATTTAATAATGGATAAAGAATGGAAATATATATATGAAGCTGGAACAGGGAAGGAGTTTTTGTATAATTACAAGGAAGACAAAGAGGAGAAAGAGAACAGAGCACTGTATGGAGGATATAAAGAGGAAAAAGAAAGATTAAGGATTGAATTGATAGAATATTTTGAGAAGGAGGGAAATAAAGAAGCAGTAAGAGGAGGAGAATTTATAAAATATAACAATGAAGAATATGAGGAAATAAAGAGATTATATGAAGATAAGTATAGCAAAAGTAAAAAAATAAGATATTATCAATTTCATTTTTGGAATAAAGATTTATTAAAATGAATAAAAAAAAGAGTCTTAAAGTTTCAGCGGAAATTTGGACAAAATGAAGAATTAAAAGAGGAGACAATTTGTTTTTTATAAGCCATTAAAAAGAGGGTGTCATAAAAATTGCATTTTGTCCCACTTTTAACTGAAACAGTACGCATCCCTTATAAAAAAAAATTAAATTTTTCTTGATTTTTTTTATTAGTTTTATACTTTTTAATATGATTAAAAGTATGACCGGTTTCGGGTATAGAGAATTTCTGTATAAGAAACGAAAAATCTCTATATCCTTAAAAAGTTTAAATTCTAAATATTGTGATGTTTACTTAAATTTGCCTTCCTCTTTTAATGAAGATGAATCTGTTATAAATGATATTATTAAGAAATATATAAACAGGGGAAAGATAGAATTAAGTATTTATATAGAAAATAATAATTCTTCTGCTGACAGCTATTCTCTTGACATAAATTATAAAGTGCTTGATGAATATATAAAGGCTGCTGCTAAAATTAAAAAACGGTATAATATTAAAGATGAATTTAAATTGTCGGATATATTTAGACTTAATATATTTAATCTTAAACAGCAAAATGAGAAAATCAGGTTTAATAAAAAAATTGAACAGGAACTTCTAAAAGTAGTAAAAAAAGTTTTAAAGATGCGTGAGGAAGAAGGGAAAAATCTTGCAAAATCTATAAGCGTAATTTTAGGACAGTTAAAGGAACATCTTTCATATATTAATAAAAAGAAAGGTGTTATTATTAAAGATTATGAAAAGAGACTGCATAATAAAATAAAAAACTTAATAGATAAAAGTAAATATGATGAAAACAGAATATTAATGGAAGTAACACTCCTTGCAGACAAACTGGATATTACTGAAGAGATAGAAAGAATGAAAAGTCATATTATACAGATAAAGAACAGCATAAGAAGCAATATACCTGTTGGCAGAAAACTTGAATTTATATTACAGGAGATGCTTCGAGAAGTTAATACTATAGGTTCTAAAATATCTGATGTTGAAATAACTAAAAAAGTAATATCAATGAAAGAGAATATAGATACTTTAAGAGAACAGATTCGCAATATAGAGTAATAAGAGGTATAAATGAAATTAGGGAAGATATTTATAATATCCGGTCCGTCCGGGGTCGGAAAGACTACTATAAGACGCCGGGTGCTGGAAAAAATGAATGAACTTGTTTTCTCTATTTCTTATACAACAAGAATTAAGCGTAAAGGTGAAGTTGAAGGTAAAGATTATTTTTATATATCTGAAGAAGAATTTAAGAAAAAGATAGACAGCGGTTTTTTTGCTGAGTGGGCAAAAGTGCATAATCATTACTATGGGACTTCAAAAGAGTTCTTAAATAACTGTATACAGGAAGGCAAGAGCTGCCTTCTTGACATAGATGTTCAGGGGTGTATTCAGGTTAAAAAATCTTTCCCTGATGCTGTCTCTTTCTTTATTCTTCCCCCGGATTTTGATGCACTTATAAAAAGACTTAAAAAAAGAAATACTGAAACCGAAGAAGATTTTCAAATGAGAATTAATAACGCAAAAAAAGAACTTGAATATAAAGATCAATATGATTATGTGATAATTAATGATAATATTGAACACGCTGTAGATAAACTGCTGAATTTAATAAAAAAATTAATAAATGAATAAAATCTATTCTCTCTTAATTATTGTTTTGCTGACAATTTTTATTTCCTGTTCTAATAAAATCGAAATAAAGGAAATTAAAATTGGTAATAATTATGATAATAACGGTGTTATTACAGATACAAATTTGAATTTTCACTTTCACAATATCCGTAATATAAATAAATATGAAGATGTTTTTAATTCAATATATTTTGCCGGTGATACATTGTGCTTCAGTATTCTTTTTAAT
>CAYQNP010000079.1:0-2856 GCA_964418785.1 uncultured Spirochaetia bacterium
AGAACCTATAGAGCCTGTAAATGAATCTGAAAATATAGAAGAAAGTTTAGTAGATGCTTCTGACGAACTTTTTGCAGATGATGAGAGTCTTGATGATTTAATAGAAGATAATGCAGTAGAGAGTATTTCTGCTGAAGAACTTACAGATGATGCTGTTTCAGTTCCTGATATAGAGGCAGATAATATTTCTGCAGGAGAGCCTTCTCAGGATACTTCTGAAGCGATTATTGATTCTGCTGAACCTGTTGAATTAAAAGAAGAAGATATTGTAGATAACAGTAGTACTAATTCTGAAGATGTTGTTGATATGAGCAATGAGAGCGATGAAATTGATATAACAATAGAAGATGATACAAATGAGATTAATGTTTCCGACGAAACTAAATCTGTGTCTGAATCTGTTAGCGATACAGATAGTTTAGAGCAATCAAGTAATTCATTCTTTGATGATGAAGATGAAGACGAATCAATTAGTTTATCCAAAGATGAATTAAGCAATATATTAGAGGATACAACAGAAGGCGGAGAGACTGTTTTAGAAGAGCCTGAAACTGTACCTACTGTAGATTCAATTACAGAAAGTGCAGATACAGAAGAGAGTGTTGGTACTGAAGCAGCAGAGGAAACAGGAACTGCAGTAGCAGAAGTAAATGAAGATGATATATTAAATCAGGAAGTAACACTCGAAAGCGAGCCGGAGATAGAAGATAATGTAGAAGTCAGTGAAACAGAGGCAAGTGATGATTTATTAAAAGAGCAGGCTGTTATGTCTGAAGAATCTGATATAAATGAATTAGAATCAGCAGGTGAAGGTGCTGTTGTAACAGAGAGCGAAATTGACAGCGGGCTTGATACATCCGCAGAAGAAGTTGAGGAGAGTGGTGATATTTCAGTTGCGGAACCGGAGCAACCTGCAGAGAGTGTTGAAGAAATAAGTGCTGTTCCTGCTGATACAGAAGAGCAGGGAGCAGAAATCAAGGAAAGCAGTGCCGGAAGTTCATTCTTTGACGAAGAAGATGACGATGAATCTATTAGTTTAACCGGCAGCGAACTTGATAATATATTGCAAACCACTGAAGTTATAGAAGAGGAAGCAGAAGGAGTATCTCCTGCAAGTGAAGAAGAACCTGTTGTCCAGGCGGATACAGTTGGAGGAGTTGATAATATAGTAGAAGCCAGTGTAATAGAAGATGTTGATAATTTAAAGCCGGAAACAGAACCTGTCGAGACAGCTGTGGAAAGCACAGAAACAGAAGAGGCTTTATCGGCAGAAAGTACAGAAGCAGAAAGTTCAGTAAGTGATTCAGAAACTTCCGGAGAGATAGATGAAGAAACTGAAATCGCCGGCTCTGAAGTGAAAAAAATTCTTAAGTATCTTGATTCATTGCTTGATAAACTTCCTGAAGAGGAAATTAAGAAGTTTGCTGAGTCTGATTATTATGATTTATACATAAAATTATTAGATAAACTTGGTATTTAATTATAGGAGTTAATATGAGTCTAAAAGAAAAATTATTAAGTTATAAAGTCGGCAATAAACTGGATAGAAAAGCAGAGAATACTGCTTCTTCTGCTCCTGTAACAGATGATATATATGATATAAAGAATGTCTCTTCTTTTGAGTTTGAGAATTTCATATTTGAATTGTTCAGTTCTTTAAATGTTGATGCAATGGTAGAAACAATTCTTATTTATTTAATGAGTAATTTCAGTGTAAATAAAGTAGCCATTTTTTTTCTTGATGAAGATAATAATATTTATACCCCTATAGGAATAAAAGGTGTAGAAGATTTTGAAGATGTTAAAATTGATTTTGACAGTTATCTTTTAAAACTTTTAAATTCGCCGATTTTTTTTAATGATATAAAAGATGAACCGGGAATAGGAAATGATATAACCATTTTGCAGAATAACGGTTTTGAAGTTATTATCCCGCTCATTCACCAGAATGAAAAAGTAGGATTTGTGCTTTTAGGAAACAAAAACAGCGGTGAAAAAGTTGCAAAAAGTGAAACAGATATGCTGATGAATGCAGGGAATATTATAGCAAATGCACTGTATAATGCTATTTTTATTGATAAACAGAAAGCAAAGTATGAGGAATTGAGCCTTGATTATAAAAATATGCTTACACTAATTGAAACATTAAAAAATATTCAACTTGCAGAAAATATTGATGAAGCATTAAAACTTTTCTTTAATATTCTAAATGATATTTATAAAATAACAGCTGCTAATCTTCTTTTAAAAGATCCTGCGTCAAATGTTTTCCGGGTTATAAAAAGTATAGGATTGAGTGATGAAACAGAAGAGAAGTTTGAAATAGCATCTAATGAGGATATTATAGGTGATTTAATAGATATTGGCGAACCAATGATGGTTCCTGATTTTACTGAAATGAGTTTATATAAAGAGAAAATATCAGATACTGATAAAGAAAAAATTAAATTTTTCTATACTGTACCCATAAAATTCGGTAATGAATGTATCGGTATTTTTAATGTTTTTAATATTGATATGGAAATAGAAGAGGAGCTCCCGGCATGGTTGGAAAGAGACCTTTCATATCTTCCTTTAAGTATATTACCATATTTAGTAAATGAATTTACAGATTGTGTCTACCCATGTAAGTTAAATGAGTATTTAGCCATGGGGCTGCCCGTTATAAGTTCTTCTGAGCAAGAAATTTGTCTATTTGAGGAAAAATATCAGGGAAGTGTCATGGTTGGAAAAAATGCTAGTGACTTTATTATAAAAGTTGAAGAAACACTTAATAATGCTTCGGCTAAATCTCATTTAGAAACCTCAATTTTTTAAGAAAAATAACGAGCATATTTATTCTTTTTTAATTTTTTT
>CAYQNP010000080.1:0-2617 GCA_964418785.1 uncultured Spirochaetia bacterium
TAACTAACTTAAGTTATGGCAAAATTGCCGTTAAACAGGTTTTACCGGTAAAAGTATACATATACATTACTGACAATATATACAGATTAGACTCAGATATAATTCTTAACATAGAAGTCAACAATACCTCTTCAGAACCGATATATTTTTATAAATCAGACAACAAACTAAAAAACTTTAAAATAAACATATTAAACTTAAATAATGCATCTATAGTAGAAGAGGATAGAATAAATTATAAGGATACAGAATTTTCAAAGAGAGAATTTGCATTATTTCCTGATGAGACATATAAAGTAAGAATCAATTTAAAAGATTATTTCACATTTCCTGAGCCGGGAAGATATAGAATAAAAGTAGAATTCGATCCGTATCTGACAAAAGAAGAGCAATATGCAATATATATATCTAATCCTGTATACATAAATTTACTCAACACAGTAAAACAGGAGAAAGAGATTGCATACATAAAAGAATTAATAGAACGGGAAAAAGCAAAGGTATACACACCTGAAGGTACTGTTAAATTTATGCTTGAAGCAAAGAAGAGACATGATTGGAAAAATTATTTTTTATATCAGAATTTAGACAATATAATACTGCTTTACGATAAATTCAAACTTAATTATTTAAAAGCATCAAAGACAATGAAGAAAGAACTAATCAGACGTTTTAAAGAATATATAAAAAATCAGAAAGAGAGAGATATAGAGTCCTTTCAGATATTAAAAGTAATACACGATTATACAAAAGGGGAAAGCACTGTAAACTGCAGAATAACTTATAAAAAACCGGCAATAAATAAAAGTTTTATATACACATTTAAACTAAAGCAAGACGGCAAAAAATGGTATATAGATAATTATGATGTAACTTCCTATGAAAAACGATAAAATTTTATACCATTCGTTTTCTTTTATTATTCTTAAACAGATACAATTTAACCCCAGCCTCTTTAAAAAACTGAACCGATAATTTATCCGGATATGGTTCTTCGTAAACAACAGTTTTAATTCCTGCCTGAATAATAAGTTTAGCACATACAACACAAGGCTGATTAGTACAATAAAGGGTAGCACCTGTTAAATCAACTCCTTTAGCAAAAAGCAAAGCATTTTGTTCAGCGTGCAGGCCTCTGCAGATTTCATGATGTGTACCGCTTGGTATTTTTAATTTATCACGCAGGCAACCGAGTTCAAGGCAATGTTTCATTCCTGACGGAGCACCGTTATATCCGGTTGATATAATTCTCTTATCTTTAACAATAACAGCACCAACATGCCTTCTTAAGCAAGTTGAACGAGAAGCAGCTAACCTTGTTATACCCATAAAATATTCATCCCAGCTGGGACGCTTCTTTTCACTCATAACGCTTTCTCCATAAAATCAGTAATTCCCGAATGCTCTGTCTCCACAATCCCCCAGTCCCGGAACAATATATCCTTTTTTATTCAGCCCCTTGTACTTGCCTTTATCAACTGCAAGTGTATAAATCTTTATGTTTTTAAATTCCTTATTCAATTTTTCTATTCCATAAGGCGTGGCAATAATAGAACATATGATATATTTTTTAGCAGTTCCTCTTTGATTTAATTTCTTTAAAATATTAACCATTGTAGAAGCAGTTGCAAGCATAGGGTCATAAATAATTACCATTGTATTTTTACCGAACTCCGGAATTTTAAAACTCCCCATATCTATATCCATATCAAAATTATTATCCTCTCCTTCGATTCGCTTAGCATCCACAACACCTATATTTCTGTTGAAATCAATCTGGTCCAGAAGAAGTGCCCCGCCTTCTGCAAAAGGCTCTCCTGCACGCATAACCATTATTTGTAAGATTTCTTCCTTTGATGTAATACCTGTTGCTGTGCCAAGTACTGTTTTAACTTTTACTTTTGACTTTTTTGCTTCTCTGCTTATTATTTCATAAGTCATTAAATAGCCTGCATTGCGTAAAGTCATCCTGAATTTTGTAGAAATAGTATCCTTATCCCGCAGCCAATTCAGCTTCGTCTGCAATACCACATTATCCAAAATAACCACATTATCAAGTTTCATTACTTTACTCCTTAATTATTATTTTATTATCTTCCACTTTTATTTTCCCTTCACATAATTTCTGTACAATTTTCGGATAAAGCGTATGTTCTACTTCAAGCACACGCTTTGCAAGAATTTCCGGTGTATCATTATCTAAAACCGGAACTTTCTCCTGTGCAATGATTAAACCTTTATCATAATCTTCATCAATAAAATGTATAGTAACCCCGCTTTCTGATTCACCTGCTTGCAGAACTGCTCTATGTACATTAATGCCGTACATCCCCTTACCACCAAATTTCGGGAGTAAAGCAGGGTGGATATTTAATATCCTCCATCTATACTTTTCAACTATTTCATCAGGTATTTTCTTTAAATAACCTGCAAGCAGTATATAATCAATATCATACTGCTGAAGAATTGAAAGCAAATGTTGAACATAATCTTTATCTTTAACAGAAATAACAAAAGAGTCGATGTAATTTTCAGCAGCATAATCAAGTGCACCGGCTTTAGGATTATCAGATACAACAAGACTTATAGTTCCTGCAGTTACATTCTTATGTAATGA
>CAYQNP010000081.1:0-6042 GCA_964418785.1 uncultured Spirochaetia bacterium
ATAAAATAGAAATTTTTTCCTTTTTTAATATTGAATTTAACAGAGCAGGAAAATTCTGCCGGCGGTAATTTCACAGAAGATAATAAGGCTCTTTTTTTATTATATGAATCAAGAGAAAAAATCCCGGATTTTAAATTTTTGTGTTTGAAAATTAAAATTTCTTCCCAGAATCCGTACTTCAAGTCTTTAAAATTATCTGTATATAATGGAAAATAGTTTATGGTATTAGTCTTCCCGCCGATTAATAATATTCTTGTTTTAAATTCAGGTTTGTTTTTTTTATTCAGGATTGAAATATTATAATACTTCTGTCTCAATTTAACGGTTTCGTTTTGCTTGTAAATTTCGTCAAATTCTTCAATCTTATATTTTAAATTTTTATCAGGTGTAAATAATTTAAGATAACCGTATCTGTATTTTTTGTATATAGGCAGATAACGGGCAGATATAGTACCGGCATAAGAGTTAAGAGTTGAGGAAACTTTATTAACTATGTCAGGAAAAGTTTTAGATGCTGTGCTCTGCGAAAATGGAAAAATAGAGTTATAAAAAACTTTATTTTTATTTATATCAATCAATGAAATTTTAATTTTGTTTTCTTGCGGAAAACTGAATTTTACTACTATGTCATAATTTTTATTTATATTTAATCTGTAATTTTTATTTTTACTTAATTCGTCTGTTAACATAAATTTTAATGCTTCTGCCTGTTCTAAAATTGTTTCGTTTGTGGATGTAACTGTAAATTTTATATTAAACTTTCCGGGATGTTTGTATAATCTTTTTAGAACAAAGCCGAAATTATTATTAGAATTATTTATAGTTATTGTTTTGATAAGCGGTTTATATCCGTCGGAAATTAATTTTAAGTTATAATTGTCTTTTTTTACGCTTCCAATAAACGGTGTTTTTCCTGCTTTTTTTTCATTAAGAAAAACATCGGCTTTATCAGGAATAGAAAATATCTTTACGGGAGTATAATAATTTTCATTGATTACAGAATTAATTTTTCCTGCTAAAATATCTGTAAGTTTAGTAATTATTTTTTTTGATTTGAATTTAATTTTGATTTCCTTGAGTGTTTTTTTAGAACGAGTATCTTGAATAACAGTAAATACTGAATATTTTTTATTATTTTTTTTCAGATTTAAAGATAATTTTACATCGCTGTTTTTATTCTTTATTTTTAGATTATAAAATGAAAGTTTGTTTTGCAGTTTTTTTGATAATTCGGATAAAAGTTCTTTATCTTTGAAATCCCGATTATATTCTATTGAAATACTTACAGATTCGTTTTGAAAAGAACCGAAATACAAATCAGTCTCTTTATTTGTCGGAAGTTCCGATAATATATTCGGGCTTAGGAGAACCTGCTTTCTGTACATCTGCAGCAGTTGAGGTTTTATGGTTAATGTAAAGTATAAAGAAGAGCCTAAAATATTATTTCCTATATAACCGGTATTAAACATATATTGATACTTGTTCATTTTTACTCCAATGCCGAGACCTGTAGAAAATTCAAAATTATTTTTATCAAAATTTATACCTATTCTTGGAGTAATAAAATATTCCGGTAATAATTCAACTCCGATTTTAGTCAATAGTCCGTCTTCAAAGTCATATCCGAGCCAATAATTTTCTTCAATAGTTACAGCAGCATATTTTAATGGTTTATAGTAGATTCCGGCTCGTATTTTTTGAGGAAGGTCTTCCTCCTTTTCTTTATATTTAATTTTAGTGCCGAAATTCTGGAAAGAAATCCCCGCCTTAAAATTGTCTTCAACTTTGTTGTAGAATTTATAAATTTCTTTTGAATAGAGAACTCCCAAATCAGCTGCTATACTGCTGCCTGTAATATCTGCAATATTGTTATATATTAATTTTATTCCAACACCTGCTTTTAAATTTTTTATAACAGAAATTCCGTAGCCTATTTCAGAGATAAGTGAAGAATATGATATAGTTGAACCTGACTGAGCACCGTTTATTATTTGCGCAAATTCTCCTGTATGGAAATAATTTATGCCCATACCGATTACACCGTATTTTAAAGGATAATTGCCGGAAAAAGATTGTATTGCAAGTTCCTGAAACAGAGAAAAATGAGATACAGAGATATTTATTGCTTTAAGATTTGCAAGCCCGGCAGTATTATAAAATATTGTATTTGGGTCATCTGCTACTCCCACATAGGCTCCGCCTAAAGAACTTGCCCTTGCCCCTGTATCAAAATCGAGCATTTGTGCCCCATTATTAACAAATTTTAAATCATTTCCATCTGCATAAGATATGGTGAAAAATAGAATAAAAAGAAAATTTAATGTGGTTTTCAACTGCATATTATCCTCACCTTGCGATTAATATTTTTTTAACATTTCTGTTCCCGTTTATGTAATATACAATAAAATAAAGTCCGCTTCCTACCTGAGTATTATCCATTGATAAATCCCATTCAAATTTTCTATTATCAAATGAAGTTAATTCTGCAACGAGTTTGCCTGTCATATTGTAAACATATACTTTATCGGGTGTCTTGTTGTCAAAATATATCTCAAAATTTTTATATGATGATTTTGAAGTAATTAAATTATCAGAAATAGAACCGCTGTCTTCAGGAATAAAATATATGCAGGAAGTGTAAGAGCTGGAATAGTCGTTTGCATCGTTATAAGTAAAAACTGAAAAGAAATATCGTGTATTATTTTTAACTGCTATATTCAATAAAACATCCTGAACTTTACCGCTTTCTCCTGCTACATTGGTAACAAAATAAACCGGATCCGGAGTATCAAGATAACCGGATTCACTACAATATATTGATACACTTTTAAAGAAATTATCTTCAGGCGATTGCCATTTTATTCTAATTCTGCTATTATCAGGATAGGCTGTTAAGTTCGAAATGGAAGCAACCTCAGGTAATGTGCCTCCTGCTTCTAAATATCGTGATTTAAATTCCTGAAAGTATTTTTCACTGACTTCTCCATTATGAACCACCAGCATATTTTCATCATTATTGTCGTTACCTGTAAGAGTCCAGTTGTAAGAACCGGTAACTACAATAGGGTCTGAATCTGAATGTCCGTTATCTATTACCATAAATTTATGATGAAGCAGGTAATAACCTGAATCAGGCTGATTTTGTACTTTATCTTTATATACCGGCATATTTATTTGAGTTGCTACTGTGTATATGCCGGATGAACCGTAATTAGCACTTGCCCATCCGTCACATACCCCTCTTACATCTATTCCTTCTTGATATTTTGTTTTTATTGCGTTTATTATATCCGGGTCTGAAAAAGAAAATATACAAAAATATATTGAATAATTTGCAGAATTAATCAATTCTATAAGTCTGGTCTTGGGAGAGTCTTTCGGAGAAAAGTAAACTTCAACTGTACTGTCATCTATTGTAAAAGAATGTGTACTGTGTGCTGTCTTATTACCGTCAAAATTTCTATCATAAAACATCTGATGAAATTCATTGCTGTATTCAGTGGCAAGGTTTTTATCCTGTAATACAATTACATTCTGGGCATTTTTATCTATTCCATTATCCGTTAAATTTAAAGAACCTGTCCATATCATATTGGCTATCGGAGAAGTACCGTTATAATCAAATATAATAAATTTATTATGCATTAAATTTGGATTATCATCACTTACAACTGTTATATTAGGAATATTATCAAGAGATGCTGTCTGTATATTTCCCTCATCTCTTTCTATAAGGATATTTACAGTTATATTTTTTAGAACTGCAGCATTTGATAATGCTGTTACAATACTTTGTCTGTTAATTTCATACACGCATAAATCTATTCTGCTGTTATTATTTAGTTGATTTATTTTATTTATTAAGATTTGGTCTACTGCATCATTTGACGGCGCTTGATTAAAATATGTTTCATAAGTTAATGAAAATAAATAATTGTTTATAAAAAATATGTACAGAATAGCGATAAATAATTTCCGCATAGCAGTCTCCCTAACGCTGTATAGTATTGGTATTATAAATATTTACTTAATTTAAACCGGAAGTCAAGTAAAACTTAGACTGCTCAGGAAAAAATAACAGAATCAGCCGGGCATAAATATTCAGCATTGCAAGCAATTATGTTGTACCTCTTCTTCCGTCCCTACAAAGTTTATAATGTTTTGCACCGTCCCCCATTAATATATTGACAACATAAAATAAATAATTAATTTTTTTATTATGAAATCACTTATTCGTTTTTTTATACATAGACCACTAATTGTCAATCTTATAACTCTTTTGGTTATAATTACAGGATATTTAAGTCTTACAACTATTAACAGAGAAAGTTATCCGCATGTAGACAGAAAAAGATTAGTAATAACCACTTTTTATCCCGGAGCTTCGCCTGAAGAAGTAGAAACTGAAGTTACTATACCCATAGAAAATGCTTTAAAAGGTATAGACGGGATAAAAGAATATACTTCCTCTTCAGTTAAAAATTTTTCTAAGATTAAAGTTATTCTTGATGACGAAGTAGAGGATGCGGAAAAGATTAAATCTGATATACGCCGTGAAATAGACAATGTAAACTTGCCTCAAGAAATAAGGGAGCGGCCCAAAATATGGGAATGGAAAGTTACTTCTTTTCCTATAATTGAAATCGGAATTTTTTCAGACAAATTAACTTATGCTCAACTCAGAAGCCGTGCAAAAGCATTAAAAAAACGGCTGCAGAATATTTCATATCTGTCTAAAGTAGATGAAAAAGGTATTTATGATAGAGAAATTAAAATTAAATTAAATCTGGATAAACTCCTGCAAAAATATATATCTATAGAAGAAGTAATAAAAGTTATTCAACTTCATAATATAGAGATAACAGGAGGAGTATTTAAAGATAAAAACAACGACACAATAATAACTGTGTTCTCAAAATTTAAAAATATAAATGATGTAAAGAATATAATCATTCGAAGTACATTTGAAGGGAAAAAAATATATTTAAAAGATATTGCTGAAATTGAGGATTCTTTTAAAGAACCTGAAACAAGAGTAAGATTTGACGGAAAGAAAGGTATTTCCTTATACCCGATAAAAAAAGCAAATGCAGACATAATAACCACCATAGATAAAATTAAAGAAGTTGTAAAAGAGTATAAGCAAACACTGTCAAAAGAAGATATTTCATTTAAATACTTATGGGATATGTCGGACAAAACAAGAATCAGATTAAGAATAGTAAGCAACAATGCACTTATAGGATTCATACTTGTACTAATAATCTTATTTATATTTATGAATTTAAAAAATGCCTTCTGGACAGCTGCCGGAATACCTTTTTCAGTTGCCTTTGCAATGATACTGTTATCTTTTTTTGATGTTACAATCAACAGTGTCTCCCTGCTTGGTATTATAGTTGTAATGGGGATGGTAGTTGATGATGCAATAATTATTTCTGAAAACATTTATCGGCACAAACTAATGAAAAAGTCGTGGATAAAGGCAGCTGAAGATGCAACTGCAGAAGTTGCCTTTCCTGTAATGACTACTATTATAACTACAATCGTTGCTTTCATTCCATTATACAGCCTGAAAGGAATGATAGCAGAATTTGCAAAGGACATTCCGCTTGTGGTTATTGCAGTATTAACCGGAAGTCTTATTGAAGCCTTATTTATACTGCCGAATCATATTTCACATCCGTTTTTAAAATCTTCAAAATTATTAGCAGGCTCCGGAGAAGAAAAAAAATTTATAATATTTTTAAGAAAAAAATACGAAATACTGCTTTCAAAATTTTTAGACCACAGCTTTATTGTTATATCTGTATTTACTGTATTATTCATATTATCATATCTGACTTTATTTTCCGGGAAAATAATTAAATATATAGATTTTCCTGCAGAAGAATCAACAGCAATATATATTCACGGAAAAGTAAAAGGCGGGAAAAATCTTGATTACACTGAAAGGAAAATTAAAATAATTGAAAATGCATTAAAGCAATACCCTTCAAAAATAATTATTTCTTACAGTAGTGATATAGGCTATCCGGGTTA
>CAYQNP010000082.1:0-16532 GCA_964418785.1 uncultured Spirochaetia bacterium
CGGAATATCTCTCCATTATCACCGGTACCAATATAAAGTTCATTGTTCTTATCAAAAGCCATACTTAAAAAAGTATGAGCATCACTTTCAATTATTTTATTGACAAATTTTCCCGGTATTATTTCGTATACTTTATTAATGATACCTCGATATTTTTTTAATTGTTTATTTAATCTGTCCATTTCAGATTTATAACTGTTTTTATTCTGATTATCTTTTGGGGCTGAATTTCTGTTTTTAAATTTACTAAAATCAGGCAGTTTAAATTCTTTATCTGAAGTTCCTGCATAAATAATATTATTTTTTAATATAAGAGAGTGTACTTCGTTTTCATCAGTTTCAAATATTACTTTTAATTTATTTTTTTTGTCTAATTTATAAATAACGCCATTATCAGAAGTGCCGAAATATATACCTGTCTCGTTGCATGCAACTGAAACGATGTTCATTTCTTTAGTTAGAGCGAGTTCTTTTAATTTTTTTGTTTTTACATTTAATTCGTATAAAACCCCGGGACTTCCTGTTGCAAGAATAATATTCCCGTTTTTATTAAATTTCATATCCCATACAGTTTTATCTTTAAATATATATAATATTTTCCCTTTACCTGAAGGAGATACTTTATAAATAATACCTTTGGTTAAAGTTGAGATATACAGATTATCTTTTTTATCAATTAAAAGTTTAAAAGCCGCAATAGAAGAAGTTTCGAAAAATTCTTTTATTTTACCGGACGGAGTAAGTTTATATACAATGCCGTTATTTCCTGTTGCAAAAAAAATGTTTCCTTTGCTGTCTTCTTTTATGTCCCAGACATAAGTATACAGCTCAGAATTTATTTTTTTTAGGGTAGGGGAGAGATACAGTTTTCCGGTTTCGTCAAGCACAACACCATTAAGTTTGCCGGTATCAAAAGAAGAATAGGAATTAAATTTAAAGTTCTCAGTTCCTCGAGCATATAACGTAGATAAAGTTATAATAATAACAGCAGCGATATATATTTTTTTCAACATTTACATCCTCCGACTCTAATTATTTGAATCTTTTATTTTTAAATTAACAATAGCATCATTAACGATAATATAATCTAACGGCATATTTTCAGCGATTTGAACAAAAGTGCGGGATGCACCTGTTTCCATTGAATTTTTATACATATAATAGTATGATGGCGGTATATGATTTAACTGCTGACCGTTTATAAGCAGCCCTTTATCACGGATAATTCCCCATGCTGATATATCGGTGCTGTTTGCAAGTGAATTAATAATATCAATCAACTGGTCAAATGACTGAGGTACATATTTTTTAGGTGATAACAGGTAATCAATATATTGCCGTTCTCTTGCACTTGATACAATTACAGGGAATTTTCCGTTTTTAATATTAAACGGCAGTTTGATTTTAAGTTGTTTGTAAAAAGGTTTTTCTTTAAATGGTTTAATTTTTATATTCAGAACAACAGTATCTCCAGGTTTATACTCTTTTTTATTTATAATAATATTTTTTATTTCTGCTATTTTTATTTTAGGAGTTATTTTAATATTTATTTTTATATCTGAAATACTGACAGTTTTAAACTGATTAAGCAGTACAGCTGAAATAGGAGAGAACAGAAACATTAAGCTGTTTCTGATACTCTGTCCTGAGTTGAAAGAAGCAATGGAATCAGACAAAGAAATGACTTTACCGTTACTGAAAGTTATTTTATATTTAAACAGCAGAGTATTCTGTTCCCCTTTCCCGCCTGTCATTTCAATAGATTTTAGAATGCTCATACCGAGGAACATAGGGAGGAAGTTATAATTTTTAATAATATTATAATGGAATTGTTTAATGTTTTTAAAGAAATTTATATTTACAGAGACAGGAATCATAGAAGGGGTAGCGCCGATAGTACCTGCCACGCCTGCAAGCTGGTCTGAATATAGTTTTCCGGCAATTTTAGTTGATTGCCCGAGTTTAAAAGATACATAGAGACTCGGCAATACAGTATGTATATAAGCATAGGAGAAAGGTATATCAATATTTCCTGCAAAGAACATAGGATGTCCGAAAATAAGAATTTTATTTTTGTCCACATAAGTTACAGTTCCGATGCCGCTGGCATTTAAGTCTCCTGATATCAGATTTACACCGACCGCAGCGCCCGGTTCGAATTTTTTCGGGACAGGCAGAGAATTATCATTCCCGGCACTTCCGCCCAGCATCGGAATTAGATTAAAATCAGCAAAGTCTTTTTTAAATATGTTTATACTATGTTCTGACAATCCGCTGATCATTATTGGAGTGGCAATAGGCTTTAGATTAGAATTTTTATCATCAGAATCAGCATAAAGATTATTAAAATAATTCATATTAAAAGAGTCAAGATGTTGAGGCTTTTTCATATTCCATATATCAAGCATATCTTCAATTGGAGTAATCCCTGCAATAGGTTCTTTTGAAAAAGCCCATGAAAAAGCAAGGGCACCGATTATTTTATTATTTATATAAATTGGGCTTCCGCTCATACCTGCAATTACGCCTGCTTTGTCAACTGTTTTACCGCTGATTTTTGCTAAAATAAGTCCGGATTTAGGCCTTACACCTTTAAGAACACCTATAATTTCAACATTAAATTTTTCGATTTTAATGCCCTGGAAAACAGTTTTTCCGAAGCCTTTCATTCCCGGTTTTATTTTATTAAGAGGCATTATATCGGAATATTTTTTTGCGAATATATTTACAGATAGGAATAAAACGATCAAAGGTATAATGAATTTTTTCATAATTTTACACATAACTCAGAGCTTCGCGCCAATTTTTTACTCTAATTAAATATTCTTTGTCGAATTTACCTTTAATATTTTTGTTCCACGGATAATCAAAAAGGATTACCTTAATTTCAGCTTTAGCAAATTCAACTGCATATTCTGCTCTGTCTTCAATATGAAATCTCAAATTAATATTTTTCTGGAATATTTTGCTTATTTTGCTTTCTTTGTTTTGTTCATCAATAAAGATTAAATCATCGTATTGAATTTGATTTTTTTCGAGCCATTCAACAGTCATATCTTTCAATTTTTCAGGCCGGGCTGTTATAATTATCACATTATATTTATCTTTCAGATAATCAATAGAAGATTTAGCATTTTGCAGTAGAGGGATTTCGAGCCATAATTTTTTTTCAGTAAAATTTTCCCAGAATTTTTTTATTTTCGATTTAGGTACATCGAGGATATCTTCATACATAAATTTAGTAATATCGGATCTTTTAAGATTAAAGCCGAACTCTTTGTTAAGATATTTTCTGAAAGTTTTATCAGAATCACCAATCACGCCGTCAATATCAATTCCAATATTAGGTCTAAACATAGCTATAACTCCTTTCTTAAAGATTCATAGAGCGGAAATTTATTGCAGAGGTCCAGGACTTTTTTTTCAATATCTTTTAGTACAGTTTCATTATCAAAATTTGAGATAGCAGCATCGATATAATCTGCAATAAGTTCCATTTCAGGTTCTTTCATTCCTCTGGTAGTAACCGAAGGTGTTCCTATACGGATTCCGCTTGTTACAAAAGGAGATTTGTCGTCGAAAGGCACCATATTTTTATTTACAATAATACCGGCTTTTTCAAGTGCCTGTTCTGCATCTTTACCTGATACATTTTTATTATGAAGATCAACGAGCATCAAATGATTATCAGTTCCGCCTGAAACAAGATTATAGTTTTTATTTTTCAAAGCATCAGCCAATTTTTTAGCATTTTTAACAATCTGTTTTTGATAATTTTTAAACTCCTCAGAAAGAGCTTCTTTAAAAGCAACAGCTTTAGCAGCAATTATATGCATTAAAGGTCCGCCCTGAATACCGGGAAATATATTTTTATCTATTAATTTAGCATTTTTTTCAGAAGTAAGTATCATTCCTCCGCGTGGGCCTCTCAAGGTTTTATGAGTAGTAGTTGTTGTAAAATCTGCATAATTAACAGGGGAGGGGTGAACACCGGCAGCAACAAGTCCGGCAATATGAGCCATATCGACTACAAGGTATGCACCGACTTCGTCTGCTATTTCTTTAAATTTTTTAAAATCAAGAGTTCTCGGATAAGCCGAAGCACCTGCTACTATTATTTTGGGTTTATGTTCTCTTGCGAGTTTTAAAACTTCATCAAAATTAATCATTCCTGTTTCTTTTTCTACACCATAAGATACAATATTGTAAAGTTTTCCTGAGAAATTAACAGCACTGCCGTGAGTTAAATGCCCGCCGTGGGAAAGATTCATACCAAGAATTGTATCTCCGGGTTCTGCAATTGAAAAATATACTCCCATATTAGCCTGTGAGCCTGAATGAGGCTGTACATTTACATGTTCTGCTTTAAACAGTTCTTTTGCACGCTCTATTGCAAGATTTTCCGCAATATCAACATATTCACAGCCCGCATAGTATCTTTTTCCCGGATACCCTTCTGCATATTTATTTGTCATTACACTGCCCATGGCTTCCATTACGGCTTCTGATACAAAATTTTCAGATGCAATTAATTGGATTTTTTCGTGCTGTTTTTCCGCTTCATTCTTAATTGCATTTGCTATTTCTCTGTCAAACTCTTTTAAATGTTTCACTTCTTGCTCTCCTTTTCTATTAATGTGTCTATTGCTTTTTTTATTTCTAAAAATTTATCTTCATAAACATCTACAGTTAAGCCAAAAGGATCTTCTATATCGCCGCTTTCGCCGATATACTCTTTTAATGTGAATACTTTATCTTTGTATTTCGGAAATTTATGTAAGATATGAAGTTTGTGAGATAATTCCATGCAGAGTATTACATCAAATTCCTGCATATGATGCAATGTTATTTGAGTAGAACGAAAAGTTGCCGGATAATCTATTTTATGTTCGTATAGAACTTCTTCGGCAAAAGTGGATATTCTGCTTTCATCGTCTGCGAGAACACCTGCTGATTCTGCATACATATTTTTTATCTTTAGTTTTTTTACCTGATGATTAAAATACATTTCTGCCATAGGGCTTCTGCAAGTATTTCCGGTACAAACAAATAAAAAACTCTTTATATTTTTTTTCTTAAGCAACATCAGAATTAATCTATTTTATTATTTTTTATAGTCAACTAATAAATTTTATATTATTTTTTTACAGTTGACAGGATGATTTTTTCAAGTTCAGCAGTATTTACCGGGTATGAGAAATATTTCTCAGCAATTTTTCTGCCAGCACCGGCTTTTTTTGATAATAATTTCCTGTTCTTATATAATTTTCTTATTTCCTTTGCGAGCAGTTTCGGATAATTCTTGTCTTTGATACCATTATAATGCAGCAATGAGCCGCAGGTAGTAAGTCTGATAGATGCTTCCCCTACATTTGTAGCAATTACATAAACTTCGTGTGCGAGATATTCAGGCAGTTTTCCTGTTGTTCTAAACCAGCCGACGCTATTATTGGTTTGTGTTGATATGCCTATATCGAACAATGATAAATACTCGGGTAATATTTTATACTTGATTGTTCCCGTAAATATAACTTTATCAGTCAGATTCTCTTTTTCTATTGTTCTGAGTAAATGTTTTTTGCCGTCACCATCGCCTATAATTACTATTTTTATTTTTAAGTCTTTTATTAAAGGCAAAGCCTCAATTAAATCCCAGCCGTAACACATTTCATATTTCTTGTTCCAGTTTAAAGAGCCCATTACTCCTATGACAAGTTCATTTTTTTTGATATTTAATTTTTTCTTTAATTGTTTAGTATCCCGTCTGTATGAATGGTTCGGGTCTATACTGTCCGGAAATTGAAACACGTTTTTATAATGTAATTTCTCAGAAAGATATTTTTTGTGGAAGAACCCTCTTGTAATAATAATATCGGCTGTTTTAAGAAATAAGGCTTGAATTAATCTTATTTTAAAAAGTTTAAATACAGGGGTATTTTTATTTTTATTTAGAAGATAATAATCATCACCAATGTCAATTATTATTTTTATATTGAAGAACATTTTAAGAATTATTGCAGTGAAAAGTTTTGAATTTCCGAGATCTATAAAATAGGCTATTTGAAATTTATCTTTCATAGTTTTAATAAAGTTTATTAAAGTTTTTTTGTTTTTTTTGATTGTATTAAAATAAAAAATTTCAGGAGAGAATATTTCTGAATTAAGGTTTCTTGATATGCTGACTGCTCTGGTATGCAGAAAGGAGTTCTTATCATCAACTACAAAAGCTATTTTTAATTTCATTTTTTTAATAAAATTTTTCCTATTAGTTTTGTGAGAGCCGGGACATTTTCAGGTTCTACAATATATGAGTTATCTATAAGACTCAGGGCATAAGCAACCCCACCGGTATTGCTTCCAATTACAGGCAACCCGCAGTTATGTGCTTCGTGATATACAATACCAAAGCCTTCTATATCCCCATATTTTTTTATTTCTTTTGGAACAAGCACGAACAGGTCGCTTATATTATACAATTCTACGAGTTTCTTGTCTGAAACAGAATCAAGAATAAGCACATTATTATGCATTTTCTTTTTTTTAATGATTTTATGTAACTCATTTTTCTGAGGACCGTCGCCTATAATCAGATACAGTATATTTCGCTCTTTTTTTATTAATTTTTCAACAGCATCTATGACTGTCTGAAAGCCTTTTCTTTCAACTAATCTTCCTACGGAAATAATTATTTTTTTGTTTTTGTAAATTCCTGTTTTTTTTACATTTTTCATTTTTTTATATCTGTTATCAATTGGTATTTTTTTTTTAATTATATGAGTATTTTGTATTAAATACTTTTTTACTTTATTTAACATAAAAGGAGAAGTTACCCAAATCCGTTCTGCAAAATTAAGGAGTAAGGATTTCTTGAATTGAGTGAGTAAACTTCTGGGACGCAAAAATTCCCAGCCATGAATAACTATTGTATATGGTATGTGGTTGAAAACAAGCATTGGAAATAGTGATTTTGCAGGCTCCCAGTGAAAAAATATTATTCTTAAATGTTTTCTTTCGGATATAAAATTTTTAACAATTTTTTTCAGATGTTTTTGATTTTTAAAACATATTACATTTTTTCTGCACTTGTTTTTAATTTTATCAATAACAATTACATTATACTTTTTTTTCAGGATTTTAAATTCTTCATAAGCCCATTTTGCAATACCGCCTCGTTGCGGTGGGAAATCAGTTGTTATCAATAATATAGTTTCTTTTTTCATTTTAGTAAAGAATTGTATATTTTTACGATGTTGTTTATATAGATTTGAGAACTAAACATTTTTTTTACTCTATTAAAACCTGCCTTTCCGAATTTTTCAGCAAGTTTTTTATTTCTGCTTAAATATTCAATATGTTTTGCAAGTGTCTTAATATCTCCAATATTAAACAGTAGTCCTGTCTTATTATGAATTACGATTTCCTGCAGTCCGCCTGTTTTTGTTGCAATTACAGGTTTTTTCAGATACATCGCTTCAATAGCGGTTCTGCCGAATGCTTCTTCTTCAGAAGTAATAACCAGTATATTTAATCGCTGCAAAAATGACATAATATCCTTTTTAAATCTTATAAACTTGAAATGTTTTTTTAGATTTTCAGGAATCAATCTGTACATCTCTTTTGCGTATTGATTTGAATTTGAAGAACAGCCTATTATATGGAATATAAAATTTTTATGATGGTTTAGAATTAAGAGCGCAGCTGCTATAAAATCTTTTTGTCTTTTTCTTCTTTCACAATTTCCTATTATTCCAACATTAATTTTTTTAGAGATGCTTTTTTTATATTTTTTTTGTTGTAACGGTTCTACGCCGTTGTATACAGTTTTTATATTTTTATTTATATTTCCGAGAAGTTTGGAACAGTATTTTGAGACAGTTATGAGCATATCTGTTTTATGGAGTAAAAATTTTTTAGCACGTTTATAGTTCACAACATCGCGGATATGACAAATAGTTTTAATATTTTTAATTTTTGCGTAAACTGCCAGAGGATTTACTTCATAGGAATTTGAATGAATTAAATCAAAACTGTTGTGTTTAAGAAATTTTTTCAAACTAAAAATTGCGGAAAAATTTTTCAGTCTGTATTTAAGATTTCTCCAGCAGCAGAAATTTATAATAGTATAAGGTATTTTTAGTTTAATCAACTCTTTTTCAAGTGCCCCCGGCTGACAGAGTATTACATAGATTTTATAATTAAGTTTTTTTAATTTTTTTAATAATATAAGCAAACTGATAGCGCTGCCGCCCATTATGCTGTCTTTGTTAATAAACAGGATTTTTTTCATTTTAAAAGTTTATAGTTTTTGTATTCTCCTATTTTAATACCGGTAAGTTTATAAAAGATTTCAGAGATTCTGTAACGCAAATCGCGGGAAGTTAATTTATGCCGGCTTTTTGATTTATCGAAAACATATTTCCATGATTTTATTCTTTTTTTCATAACAGCAGGGTGGGTGCCTTTAAATTCTGAAATTAAGAATGGATCAATCTGATTTACAAAATCAAAAAATAATTTGTTGTTTAAGAGCTGTTTTGACTTTTGTTTATAACCGTGGTGTAAAGAGTCATGATAATTTTTTTTTGCACTCATTGACTCAGGGTTTCGCACCCAGCCGTAGTGAAATATACGGGCACCAGTGTTTTTTACTTTTAATTTTTTACCATCACGCCGGAAACTTTGAGCATCTTTCCAGGAAACAATGCCTCTATAATTGCGGATTATCCTGATTTCCTTTTGATACCAGTGATATGAATTTACATAAGTAGAATAACTGCCGAAAAAATGTATATAATCAAATAGTAAACCTTCAACTTCAGTGTTATTTAAATTTTCTTTCATTGCATTTATGATTTTAGGATAATCGTCTTCATGGATGACTTCATCTGCCTGAAGATATAAGCACCAGTCGCCTTTGCATTGGTAAAGAGCTATATTTGTTTGTTGTGATAATATTCTGCTCCTGTAATTAAATTTAGTGTCCCATTCAGTCTTTATAAATTTCAATTTTTTGCTTTTAATATTTTTTTTTATGTATTGAAAAGTATTATCTTCATCAGGCAGACCTATATTTATTATTAATTCATCAACAAGAGGAAGCATTGATTTAAGAGATTCAATAATCGGATAATCAAATTTAAGTGCATTTTTTACAAATGTAAAACCGCTAACTCTCATTTATTAATAACTACTTTATACTATTTTGTTGTCAAGAAAAATTACAGGTCGAGTTTTTTTCTGTAAAAGTCGAGAATAACTGTTCCATATCGTCGGTGATCAAATTTTTCCAGAGAACCGATGTTATTATCCAGCCGCTCTTTTATGTGATGTTCTGCAATAATAACTGAATCCTCACTTAAAATATCAAGGGTAGATATGAGCATAAGTGCCTGGAGTAACATATTTGTGTGATATGGCGGGTCAAGATAAATAAAATCAAATTTATTATGCGCAGCAGCTCGTTTTATGCCGATTTGAAAGTCATTTGTGATTAATTCATATTGATTTTTATTTATTTCTAATTTTTCAAGATTGGTTTTAATAATATTAATATTTTTATGGGACGAATCAATAAACACGACTTTTCCCGCATTATTACTTAGAAATTCAATTCCAACATTTCCGCTGCCGGCAAATACATCCAGTATTGTGCTGTCTTCTATAAAATCTTTAAATATGTTTATTACTGCTTCTTTAACTATCCCTGTCGTCATTCTTACTTTAGCGTGATCTTTTGGAACAATAATATTTCTGCGTTTAAATTTTCCTGTTAAAATTTTCATGGTTTAAATAATAATTTATGCAGGAAAGTTGTCAATGTTTTTCTTGAAAGAGTTGTTATATTACTTCTTCAAGTTTTGCAAGATATTTTTCTGCTTCACTTTCTGATAAAATTTTATAGACTTTATAAAGATTATATATTATGTCTTTGTTGTTCGGTTCAAGGTTTAATGCTTCTTTAAATTCTTTTATTGCTTCTTTATAATTTTCCTGCTGTGCATATATCGTTCCGAGATTATTATGTATCTGGAAATTGTACGGATTTATTGTTAAGGCTTTCTTAAATGCTTCTTCTGCTTTATTAAAATGTTTTAATTTTAAGTTGGAATAACCTATAGCATTATATAGTTCTTCGTCAACCCATCCGGTAATTTCTGCTTTGCTTAATAAAATGACTGCAGATTCAAAATCTTTTTCCTTAAAAAAGGATAAACCTACTTTATAAAATATTTCAGGAATAATTGCTTCTTTTTTTTCTATTTGTTTATACAGCTCTATACATTTTTTATAATCTCGTTTCCTGAAATATATGTTTATAAGATGGTATATAGAATCAAACTCTTTTTCTTTTTCAATTATTTTTTCGTAATATTCTCTTGCAGCATCTATATCTTTAATTGTAAAATAATAGAAGTCTGCAAGTTCTTTTAAAATATTTAAGTTGTTTTCATTTAGTTCGTATTTTATTTTAAGGTACTCTGCGATGTGCTCTTTTTCGTTTTTCTTTTTATATATGTCAATTATAATGTCGAGATATTTATTTTTAGTTTTAGTATCTTCTTCCGAGTTAAACAGTTCCAGGTATAGTTTTAAAGCATCATCAAAAAGGTTTAATTTTAAATACGAATCAGCAAGAATAGGTTTTAAAGTTTGATCGAGTTTTTCTTTTTTTAAAAGATGTATAACTGCAGCATATTTGTCGATTTTATAATTTGCAATAGCAAGTTTTCTATTGATGTCATTTTTTACACAGCCGAATTTTAATGCTTTTTTAAAAGTTAAAATTGCATTAGAGTAATTCCCTATTTCAAAGTATATATCAGCAAGCATATAATATGCAAGGTTATTTTTATAATTAAGGCTAATGGCTTTTTTCAGATCGCGTTCACCTTCGGAAATGAAGCCTTTTTTAGCAAGCAGGTAGCCTTTATACGCAAAGCCGGTGCTGTTTTTAGGGTCGAGTAGAATTACCTTTTTATATATATCAAGCGCATCGCTGAATCTGTTTTCCTTAAAATATATTTCTCCAAGTAAAAGGTATGCATCAAATTCAGATGGATTAATCTCTTTTGCTTTCAGAAGAAACTCTCTGGCTGTTTCTGTTTCCTGTTTTTGTATTAGAATCTTAGACGCTTCAATCCGAAGTTTACTTGAAGCAGGATATTTGTCCAACCCTTCTTTTAAAATTACAAGAGCTTTTTCATCAGTCTCTGTATAAAAATAAAATACAGCACTTGTGAGATAATAATCTTCCAGAAATTCAAATTCTTCTTTTAAAGTATCAAGTTTGTCTAATATATACAAACATCTGTCTTTTATATTGCTGTCAAGTTTTACTGTTTTGTCATACGCTATTTTTAAGCCGATCTCTCTTTTTATTAAATTTATAAATTCCGCTTCAAGATCTTTTTTTAAGGTTGTTACAAAATCATCGTCATATCCGGAATGAGTAATTTCTTTATTATTGTCTTTAGTTTGTTCTTCTTCTATAACAGTCTCAACTATCTCATCTACGAGTTCTATTGGTTCTGATATTTGAGGTTCTTTTTCTTCAAGCGCAACAGTTTGTATATCACCGGATGTTGTTTCATTATCATCAGTTTTATTTTTTATTCTTTCAGTTTTAAAGGGAATAGGCGAATCATCGGTTTTTTGTGCTAATTCTTTTATTTTCTTATTCTTTTTGTAAATTATAATTCCGAAAATTATTAAAAGCAGTATAAATACCGCACCAGTGATTGCAAATATTAGCGGAATGTTATATTCATATGAGTTTATGTAAGAAATAATTTTTTTATAAGATTCAATAATAAATTTATGTGCATTATTTAAGGTGTCAATAATAATTTTTTTCATACTATATTTATTTTCGGAAATTATCCTCTTTAACTTAAAATCTTTTTATTGTATTAAAGTATTCCGAAATATACTGTAATCTGTTATTTGTAGAATCTTGACAAATATGGAATTAGAATTAAATATTAATATATAACGAATTAGGAGGTAATGGATATGTATATGCCGTTTTTCGATCCTACGATGCTGCTTCTTATACCTGTATTTATATTTGCTTTATGGGCACAGGCAAAAGTTAAGAGTGCTTTCAATAAATGGTCCAGAGTACCTACTTCACAGGGAATTACAGGAGCTGCAATGGCTAAAATGATTCTTGAAAAATACGGTTTATATAAAATTCCTGTTAAAGAGACAGAGGGAGAATTAACCGATAATTATAATCCTGTAAATAAGACATTAAATCTTTCAGAAAGTGTTTACAGTTCCGATTCAGTAGCAGCAGTAGGAATAGCTGCACATGAAGCAGGTCATGCTATTCAGCATAATAAAGGATATTTCCCGCTTGCTGTGAGAAATGCTATATATCCGGTTGCAAATATTGGTTCAACTTTAGCTTTTCCGTTGTTTTTTATAGGGCTTATTTTCGGATATAACAAATTTTTAATGGATCTGGGGATATGGTTGTTCATAGGATTTACAGCTTTTACAGTGATAACACTGCCTGTTGAGTTTGATGCGAGCCGGAGAGCTGTTGTATTGTTGAAAAATTCAGGTTATTTTACAACAGAAGAGATAGCCGGTGTAAAAGAAGTATTAAATGCTGCTGCTTTAACTTATGTTGCTGCAGTATTAAGTGCACTTGTTAACCTTATACGATTGCTGCTTATCAGAGGAAGTGATGATTAAGTTTTTTCCGGATGACAGTTTAATTTCGGTATAAAAAACAGAGCTGTGCTTATAATGAGTGATACGAGTATAAAAACAATTTGATGACCGAAGTTTTCTATTAATAATCCTGCAAAAGATGGAAATATAATACCCACAATACTTCCAACTCCTGATATGCCTGTATATATTGCTCTGTTCTCTTCATTTGATATTTCAAGCATAATTCCTGATACGGAAATTTGATAAATTGCAAAGAAAATACCTGTAATAAAGAATAGGCCGATATATAAATAATAATTATTTATAAAAAAAATGGCTAAGATAGGAATAGCAATACCTATAATAATAGTTGATTTTAAAATGCCTTTGTAAGTTCTATTATGTCTTGATTTGTTAAATAAAAACAGGCTTGCGGCCAGCATACCGGTTGTTCGGAGTATGATGAAATTCCCTATAATACTGCCGGTTAGTTTAAAAGCACTTTTAGCAAAATCAATTAAAAAAGGTATAATAGTAATTGCAAAAGCCAGGATATTTATTATTATAAGGTAGTATAGCAGATTTTTATCTTTTTTTATATAACCGGGTATATCTTTTAAATATTTAAGCAGATGAAATTCTGAATTTCTGAGTCTTGATTCAGGTTCTTTTATAACCCAGAAGCCTATTGTTGCAATACCGAGAAGACCGGCAGCAGCAAAAAATAGCGTGCTGTAATTTGCGGGATAATTATATTTTTGCAGTATTATTTTAATTGCAAATGAGGAAATCAATATTCCTATGCTGCTTAAAGATTGTCTTAAAGTAAAAAATTTTTTTCTGTCATCAAGCAGTATTGCTTTACCTAAAATATCTGTATAGGAAATATTTGCAAATGCTCCGCTTATGGAGAATATTGTTATAAATATAAATATGTTTAAAATAAGAAACTGATTACTTATGCTGTTAGTAAACAGGAATAAGAGAGCCAGGGCAAATAAAGAAAACACGCGCAGATGAATTCCAATTAACAGGTAAATTTTTTTAAATTTTTTATGAGCCAGAAATCCTGCAAATAAGAGCTGAAACAGGTTTGCAACTCCAATCATAATAGCAGTAAGAAGTCCTAATTCAAATGACGAGCCTCCTGCTTTAATTAAAACAGCTGGAATTATTGTGTCCATATTCATAAAATTTGAAGCAAGTGCAAGAAATATGGAATGCCATGTAAAAGCATAGAAATTTAATTTGAAAATATTTTTAATCATATTGCTGTATATTATCTATCATAATAAAAATGTCAATAAATTTTATTCTGAAATTTCGTGAAAAGTATTGACAAATAAAAAAATAAGAATATATTAACTCTAAATTAGTTTAAAGGAGTTAGATTAATGAAAAGGAAATATTTAATTTTAGGAATTTTGGCTTTTACTTTAGTATTTCAGCTGAGTTGCAGTGCAAAAAAGAGAAAAGGTATTGATTTAAAAGGAGCGAGGTTAGGAGTCTGGACAATGGATTATGATGCAGCACTTAAAGCTGCTAAGAAACATGATAAACCAATATTTTTACAGTTTACAGGGTCAGACTGGTGTCCGTGGTGTAAATTAATGGCTAAAAATGTTTTTGCCACAAAAGAATGGAAGAAGTATGCAAAGAAAAGATTATATCTTGTATATCTTGACTTTCCGAGATATGACTTAAGCCTTGTCCCGGAGAGATATAGAGAAAGAAACAATCTTTTAACACAGAAATACGGAGTAAGGGGATTTCCTACATATATAATTCTTGATTCTGACGGTGTTACAGAATTGGGGAGACTTGGAGCAGGAAGGGATAAGACGGGTAAAAGTTTTGTTAAAGAGGTTGAGCGAGTGGTAAGAATGAGACCATCTGAATATAAAAAGTTTCTTAAAAGTTTGCCGAAATCAAAGCAGAATGAATTAAAAAACGCTATGGATGCACGGGAAAGAGTGATAAATGAACTTCAGGCATGGCTTGAAACACGTCCGCAAAGAACTGAAGAGAATATAAATAAATATAATAAATTTATGAAAAAATTAGAACGGCTTGAAAAGAAAATCGATGCTATTTTTGAAAATAATAAAAAGTAATTCTGATGGCTGAAGTTTTTAAGAAAGTAGGGGGAGAATTATGTTTATAGGCAGAAAAGAGCTTGTTTTTAGTTTCATCTTATTTTTTATAACTGCGCCGATACTGGTATTCGGAGAGCAGAACAACTTTTTAAAAGCAGGTGATGAATATTTCTCTCAGAGGAACAAAGTTATTCAACCTTCGAAAAGTTTAAAATTGGTTGAGAAAGCACTTGAAAACTATAAAAAAGCATTAAAGTCAGGAGAAAATATAGATGTTGTTTTATTTAAATATGCACGCGGGTTAAATTTTAAAAATAATTATTTGCCTGTTAATATATCTGAGAGTAAAAAAATAAAGGAATATAAGTTTGCAATAGATTTATTGGAGAAAGAGTATAAAAAGCATCCAGAATCCAAATACATCAATTATTCGCTTGCATTATTATGGGGCAGATACGGGGAGCTGATAGGAGTATTAAATGCTGCAAGAAAGGGAGTAGCAGGAAAGATAAAAAAGTATGCTGAAAATTTATACAGAATTGATAAAGGATTCAACGGATATTCTGCCGGACTTATTCTCGGGCGTTTGCATTATAAAACACCGTCTATTCCTTTTTTATTAAGTTGGCCTGATTTAAAGAAATCAAAAAAATTCCTTCAAGAAGTTTTAGAAAAAGGAACAGAAGACAGTGTTAATTGGGCAAAATTTTTTCTCGCTGATACTTTATATAAATTGGGAGAAACAAAAAAAGCCGGTGAATTATATAATGATTTGTTGAATATGAAGATTAATAAATCTTTATATTTCGAAGAATTAAAACTTAAAAAAGACTGCAGAAAAAGAATGCAGGAATTAAATATAAAGTAAAAAGAGGGTGCTTTGAAATAACACCCTCTTTTTGCTATTTTATCCTATAGCTTCTTTTCCCTTTTCTCCTGTTCGTATTCTGATAACTTCTTCAATAGGGAGCACAGTAATTTTTCCGTCCCCGATATTTCCTGTATGCGCTCCTCTTATAATAGCATCTATTGTGGGCTGAACAAAATCATCATTAACATATATGTCAATTTTTATTTTATCAAGCAAGTTGACTTTGTAAATATTGCCTTTAAAATGTTCAGTGTATCCTGCCTGTTGTCCGCAGCCTTTGACTTTGTATACTGTCATTTTGGTAACTTTTGCTTTAAAAAGTTCGTCTTTTACTCTGTCTAAAGCGGTTGGCTGAATAATTGCTTCTATCTTTTTCATAATAATACTCCTTATTAAAAATTATAATGATTCTTCAGGATAAGCTTCAATATTATGTTCTGATATATCGGCACCTACAATTTCTTCATGACCGCTTAATCTTATACCGAATAATAATTTTAAACTTCCGAATACAATAAAGCCGAAAGTTACAGCAAAGATAATGGCAAGAAGAGTTCCTGCTAATTGTGAATAAAAATTCACTCCGCCTAATCCACCGAAGAATTTTTGACCGAAAATACCGGCTGCAATTCCGCCCCAGGAACCTACAACTCCGTGTAACGGCCATACGCCTAATACATCATCTAATTTTAATCTTTCGCTTTCATAGGGAAATCCGTAAACAAAAATAGCTGCTCCTATAAGTCCTATAACAAATGCAGCAAGCGGATGAACAATATTTGAACCTGCACATATAGCTATAAGTCCTGCCAGTGCACCGTTGTGTGTAAATGCTATATCTTTTCCGGAAAAAATAACTGCTCCTAATATTCCGCCGACCATTGCTAATAATGAATTTACAG
>CAYQNP010000083.1:0-4470 GCA_964418785.1 uncultured Spirochaetia bacterium
AAGATGTAAAAATGTACTTTAATATGATAGAAGTTGTCGGCGGGTTTGAGGCTGTAGCGAAATTAAAACAGATGCCTGACATTGCAGCTGTGCTTGTTAATCTTTCTTTACCCGGGTTTAATGGCCTGGATGTTGTTATAAAAATAAGAGACTCTTTTAAGAAAGTTCCTATTATTGTAATTGCTTCTAAAAATGATATAAAATTTATAAAAAATGCAACAGTGTACGGTATTCACGGTTATTTATTAATACCTTTTACATCTACACAGATTCTTGAACAACTGGCAAAATTAACTAAAACGAATCTGGCGGAAGTTGCAAATGCAATTTCTCAGGAAGAAGAAGCAGCAAGAGCCGCTGCTGCGGAGAAAGCTGCGGAAAAAGAGAAAAATGAAGTTGATGTGCCGCAGTTGTATTATGACGGTCAGAGTTATCTGGCACGGGAAGAGATTGATGATGCTATTGAAACTTTTAAAAAGGTGTTAAGCGTAAAACGGCTTAAGGATACATGGCGCAGATTTGTTGAAGACTCTTATTTCCAGCTTGCCAGATGCTATATGAAAAAAGGGGATTTTAAAGAGGCTATATCTACTTTTTCTACTTTTATAACCCGCGCACCTAATAGTGATAATAATAAGAACGCTTATTTGCTCGTTGGTGAGTGCTATGAAAATTTAAATAACAGGGATAAAGCCATTGCTGTTTATAAGAAAGTAATGAATATGCCGCCTATGGACTCTGTTACTACTCAGGCAAGAAAAAGATTAAAAAAGTTAGAGGGAAGTAAATAATTTCGAACTTTTTTCCTTTTCCTTCGTATAATTATAAGGATATTAAATGAAAGATGAAGAATTAATTCAAAACTTCAAAAAAGGAAATAATAGAAGTTTTGAACTAATTTATGAAAAGTATAAGCGTTCTTTATTAAAGTTAATATGGTATTATGTAAATCGGAAGGAAGATGCTGAAGATATTCTGCAATCGGTTTTCTATAAGGTTGTAAAGAATATTCACAAATTCAAACCTGAAAAGGGAGCGAGTTTTAAAACATGGCTTTATCGCATCGCTATAAACTCATGTAAAGACTTTCTGAGAACTCGAAAACAGGAAATCGGAATCGATTTTATAGACGATATGAAAGATACTTCTTCTACAGATGAGATTGAAGATAAACTGATGGTTGAAAAGATTCGCAAAGAAGTGTTTAAACTTCCGATTAAGTATAGAGAAGTTATAGTTATGATCTATTTTGAAGGAATGCAGTATAATGAAGCTGCGGAAATTTTAAAAAAACCGGTTGGTACCATAAAATCAAGATTGAATTATGGTATTAACCTGTTAAAAAATAGAATGGGTGTTAATGATGAAAAATGAAGTATTTATGAAAAGTTTGGTTGAAGCCGGTAAGTTTGTGCCGGAAATTTCAGATACTACTGATTCTAATATTAAAAATTTTATCAGAAATTATGAGCCTGAGAAAAGTATTTCATTTGCTTTTGTTTACAGACTTGCTTTCTCTTTTTTGATTCTTGCGGTTATTATTGGTATATCTTTTAATGTTAGAAATTATATTAATAATAAAAAAAATAATATGCTTTATCAGAATGTTATTTCTCGTATAATAGAAGTTAATAATACTCGAGATTTAAAAGCTGCTCTGGATCTTTATTCTAATGAGTTTTTCCTGACACACGATAAAAATGCCATAAAAAATAATATAAGCAGATTTTTTTCTGAATATAAAGAAATAAAATATAAACCTGAAAAAGAGAAAGTTGTTGTTAAAAATAACAGAATGATGATAGAGAATAAATTTACATATATTGCAAAAAATAAAAAAGATATTTTGATGTATAACGGCAAAGAGAGAATCTATCTGAAAAAAGAGAATAATAATTGGAAAATAATAGCCTGGATTTATGAAAAATAATTTAAGGAGGTGATAAAATGAAAGGCTTAAAAATTATTTTAGTATTAGTTATTGCTGCTGGTTTAATGTTCGCAAGCTGCAGTAAGAAAGGGGAAGTTACTGAAGCAAAGAAAATTCTGAAAGCAAAAGTTACCCTTGTTATGGGAAACGCTTATGTCCTTCGTGAAGATAACCCTGCAAAAGTTGCTCTTAAAATGGGTGATATCTTAAAACCGAGTGATGTTATCATTACAGGGAAAAAGGGTTCTGTTAATATTATTATTGCTAATGTTGGTGTGTTAAAAATTAAACAGAATTCTAATGTATCCCTTAAAGATTTGCTTGTTCAGGAAGAAGGTGCAAATGCTCGTTTAAAGGTAACAGCAGGTCGTGTTATTCTGGGATTGAAAAAATTGCAGAAAAAATCTTCTTTCGAAGTTGAAACACCAACTGCAGTCGCTGGTGTCCGCGGTACTACTTTTATGGTTTCTGTAAAAGAAGAAGAATCCCATGCTTTCCCTTATTTTGTGAATGTCAGCAAAAAGAAAAAACTCGTTACTAAAATCGCTGTTTTAACTGGAAAAGTCGAATTGATTAATCCGGAAAATAAGAATCAGTCTTATATGATTACAACTCTTAAAGAAGCTACTTTAAATAATAAGGATTTTGATAATGTTAAAATCGAAAAAATTACTCGATTGGCTATAAATGAGATTGAATCTATAAAAGAGTTTTCAGAGATTAAAGAATTGAAATTGAAAGAGATTCAGGAAGAGATTAATGAAGTGGCTCCTGAACTTGAAAATGAGATGAAAGCAGATATTAAAGCAAAAGCAGCAATTAAGGCTCAGGAAGAAGATTTAAGTAAAACAGAAAAACTTCTTGAAGAACAGAAAATCGAAGCAAAGAAAAAAGCTATTAAGGCTGTTAAATCAGGTGCTGCTAAAAAGTCTGAAGGCAAATATCTTGAAGATGAAGAAGGCGGATTCTAATAGTCTTGTTCTGTTTTCTTAAGAAATAACACTTAATAAAAAAGGCGGGATTTTTTCCCGCCTTTTTTATTACTGTTGTGGATTTTTTTTCTTTTTCTCTTTCGCTTCTTTTTCTAATATATAATCCGGAACTGTATAATTATATATTCTATATTTAGGGCTATCCCCTGTATAGACATTTATCTCATATCTATCTCCAGGTTCATAACCTATATCATTAAAGGAAAAAAAGCACGCCCGGAGGGATTTGAACCCCCGACCTGCGGATTCGAAGTCCGACGCTCTATCCAGCTGAGCTACGGGCGTATTTTTTTAATTACTGGGTGAGTGATGGGACTTGAACCCACGACCACCTGGGCCACAACCAGGTGCGCTAACCAGCTGCGCTACACTCACCATTTCGCGTTTAAATATATGTTTTTTTTTGCTTTTGTCAAGTTTTTTATTGTTATTTTTGTGGCTAAATTAATTTATATTTAAATAATATTCCATATTTTCCTTGACTATAAAAGTGAAATTATTACATTAACATTGTCATGAATTATGAGAGTATATTAAAAAATTTAATCGATAGTGTTGATACTTTAATTTTTTTAATTGATAATGATTTTAAATTATTGATGTGCAATAAACTTTTTCTGCAAACTATTGGTAAAAAAGGTAATGATATATGTCATAAAAGTATTAGTGAAGTTTTGCCGTTTTATGATGAATTGAATAAAACAAACAGATTAAAGCTATTATTTCAAGTAGGGGAAAAGATAATAAGTGAAGAGCAGATTACTATTAATTCAAAGAAGGTTTATGCGAAAATATCTCTAATTCCCATAAAAGAATCTGATGAGATTAAGTATGTTCTGGTAATAATAGAAAATATCTCCAGAATAGTAAATTTAACAAAAAAAATAAAACGCAGTGACGAATTTATACAAAATGTTTTAAACACATTACGGGTATACAGTATTATTTTAACTGACAGTGACGGGAACATAGTAAGGATTAATAAAGGGGCAGAGATATTATTTGATTTGTTTAAGTCTGATGATATATCCAAACTGAATATAAAAGATTTGTTTCCGGAAGAATCTATTGATAAGTATAATGAGATATTAAATTCTTTAAAAGTTATAAATCTTTTACGAAGAGAAGTTACAATGCAGAATATGGCAGGGCAGAAATTTATTGCTGATTTAACAATATCTAAAATGATAGACAGTAATAATAAAATTAAAGGGTATCTTTATATGGCATCTGACATTTCAGAACAGATAAAATTAAAGCAGAGTATAGAGAAACAGAATCTGGAACTCGTACGGCTCTATAATGATATGCAGAAGGCTAACAAAGCAAAGTCTGTATTTCTTGCCAATATGTCTCACGAATTGCGCACCCCGCTTACTGCTATATTGGGGTTTACAGAACTAATTTTAGATAAAAAGGTGGGACCTTTGACTGATGCACAGGAAGAGTTTTTAAAAGATATTTTGTCAAGCGGTAAACATCTTCTGGAATTGATTAACGACATTCTTGATTTATCTAAGATAGAAGCTGAGAGAATGGATATTAATA
>CAYQNP010000084.1:0-6646 GCA_964418785.1 uncultured Spirochaetia bacterium
GTATATAGAGTATTGCACCGTCCCCATCCCCCAATTAATATAAAGAAAGTCTTGACATATAAATTTTTTAGTATTAATTAAAACCACTAAAAATAACAGGTGAAGTATGCCGGATTTAATAACACATATTTCAGTTAACTATTTAATTAGTAAAACTTTAAAAAAATATATTATTCTGACACTTTTTTTATTTGGTGCGATTTACCCGGATTTATTTGTAGGATTACAATTTCTGTTAATTGACATATTGAAAATCAGACCAATAGAGCCTGTAATTGCCTGTTGTGTTACTGCTCATTCAATATTCTTTTTATTATTGTCTGCAGTAGCACTCTCTTTGCTGTTTAAACATAAAACAAAAGCATTTATCTCTCTTTTTATAGGTATGCTTCTTCATATATTTCTGGATTTTTTTCAAAGAAATTTCGGCGGTGGAAATATTATTCTGTTCCCCCTAAATTTTCGACAATATTATTATGAACTTTTTATTTATGGAGTTACTTTTAAATTTGTTTATGTGATTATTCCGTTAATTATATTGTTTTATATTATAAAAAAAGAGAACGATACCTTGATTTTTGATTTAAAAATAAAATATATAATTGCATCGCTTTTAATATATTTAATACTTGCAGCAACTATAATAATAAACATTCCCAATATTATCAGAGGCAATATATTTTTTCTTGATTTAAAATATCACCCGGAAAAATTTCACAATAAACAGGTGGAAGTCTGTAAACAAAAAATAATTAAAAGCAATCCGCCCACTGTATTCTTTAGAGGAAAAAGTATAATATTAAAAGGAACTTCCTTAAAATTAAAGAAAAATGAATATGTATATGTTCGGGGAATATACAATAATAAGAATAAGAGTATTAAAGTTCTGGAAATTTATAAGTTTAAAAAAGCCTATAAACTTTATATATCAGGGATAGGAATATTATTATTAATGTTATTTATTATTTTCAAAGTAAAACTGATTTTTAAATAGCAGGAGGCTAAAGATGGCTGTATTTGAAATGTCTTTAGAAGAATTGAAAAAATATCAGGGAATAAGTCCGAAGCCGAAAGATTTTGACGAATACTGGGAAAAAGCATTAAATGAGATGAACTCAGTTTCACCGGAAGTAGAATTAATACCTTATGATTGCGGTGCAAATTATGCAGAATGTTATGATTTATATTTTACAGGAGTAGGTGGAGCAAGGGTATATGCGAAATTTTTAAAGCCGAAAAACATAACAGGCAAAATACCTGCAGTTTTACATTTTCACGGATACACAGGAAATTCCGGCAGCTGGATAGATAAATTACCGTTTGTTGCACAGGGATTTGCAGTGGCTGCTCTGGATTGTCGCGGTCAGGGCGGAAAATCAGAAGATAAAGGCGGTATAAAAGGCAATACTCATAACGGGCATATTATTCGCGGTATTGACGATGAGCCTGAAAAACTTTTATACAGACAAATATTTCTTGATACTGCAGAACTTGCTAAAATAATTATGGAAATGGAAGAGATAGACGAAACAAGAGTAAGTGCGTTTGGCGGTTCTCAAGGCGGTGCTCTTACAGTAGCATGTGCATCCCTTGAACCGCGAATTAAAAAAATAGCACCTGCCTTCCCGTTCCTGAGTGATTACAGAAGAGTATATAATATGGACCTTGCAAAAGATGCTTATGCTGAACTCTCTGCTTATTTTAGAATGTTTGACCCCTTACATAAAAGAGAAGATGAAATATTTTATAAATTAGGCTATATTGATATACAAAACCTTGCACCGAGAATTAAAGCAGATGTTTTATGGTTTACAGGACTTATGGATACTATATGCCCGCCTTCTACTCAATTTGCTGCATATAATAAGATTACTTCAAAAAAAGAGATGATTATTTATCCTGATTTCGGACATGAAGATTTACCCGAATCTAAAGAACTGATTTTTAAATTCTTTTCAGAACTGCTTTAATTCGTTTTGAATTTTTATCTTAACTGTTTTGCTTCTATCTTTTACTTAATTAAATAATATAAAAGAATTGCTGCATAAAAGGGATATAATTTGACTATAAAATTATATTTATTATTATAACAATGGGAGTTACAGATATGAAAAAATACATTGTAGAATGCAGAAAACTTTATAAAGATTATTTACCCGGAAAAATCACTGTTAAGGCTTTAAAAAATGTGAACTTAAAAATTGAAGAGGGAGAATTTACAGCCATTGTAGGACCTTCCGGAAGCGGAAAAACAACTCTGCTTAATTTAATAGGCTGTCTTGATATTCCTACAAAAGGCGATGTGTTTTTGAACAATATATTAGTCAGCAGTTATAAAGATAAAAACAGACTTGCAGATATCAGACGAGATAATATAGGATTTATTTTTCAAACCTTTAATCTTATACCTGTGTTAACTGTATATGAGAATGTAAATTTTGTTTTAAATTTAAAAGGCACACCTGAAGACGAGGGACGGAGGTTGACATTAAGACTTCTTAAAGAAGTGGGATTAAAAGGATTAGAAGATAGATTTCCTAACGAATTATCCGGCGGGCAGCAGCAAAGAGTGGCTGTTGCCCGTGCAATTGTTAAATCTCCTGCTATTGTCCTGGCAGATGAGCCTACTGCTAACCTTGATTCTATAACCGGTGAAAAAATTATGAAACTTTTATCAGATTTGAATAAAAAGAAAGGTATAACATTTATTTTCTCTACACATGATGAAATGGTTATGAAATTTGCTCATAGAATAATTAAACTCCACGATGGTAAAATCGTTTCAGATATACGGAGAAAAAAATGATTAAGACTTTGTTAATCTTATCGTGGAAAAATTTAAAACGGCATACTAAACGGACTGTAATTACATCTTCTGCTATATCTTTTGGAATTGCACTCTTAATATGGACAGACGGATTATTAAAATGGGCTGATAATGAATCAAAACGGAATCTTATTAGATATGAATTTGGGAATTTTATAATATGCACTAAAGATTTTAAACAGGATAAGGATAATTTTCCTGTAAATAAAGTTCTAAACAAAAGGCAAATTAATAAAATTAAATCAATAGCGGAAAAATATAATTGTTATATTGCGCCGAGAACCGGGTTTAAAAGTTTTCTCAGTTTTAATAGAAATTTCGGTATTCCCTATATAGTATATGCAGTTAATCCCGACCTTGATTTTAAAGTCTTTAAAATAAAAAATTCAGTTATAAAAGGAACTTATCTGAATAATAATGAAGACGGGATACTCATAAGCGAATATTGTAAAAAAAATCTGAACGTTGACATAGGTGATTACATAACTATAGAGACAAAAACAAGATATGATACATATCAGGCTGTACAGGTGAAAATTACAGGCATATATAGGACTCCGGATCCTGTAGTGGATAGAAATCAAGTATTTATAACTTCAAAGTTTGCAGACAGAAATTTACAGACAGAGGGGACAGCAACAATAATAGCAGTAAAAACTGAAAATAATAAGAATGAACCATATTTAAGTAAAATAAAAGCAGCAATAAAAAAAGAAAGGGGCCTTTCTAATCTTACAGAAATAACATGGCAGGAAGCAGGGAAAGATTATCTGTTATTAAGCAGATCAAAACGCGGTGCCTCAAAAATAATTATAATCTTTATTTTTGTAATAGTTGCTGTGGGAATAGTCAATACAATGCTGATGGCTGTTTTTGAACGAACAAAAGAGATTGGTATGTTGCGCGCTTTGGGAATAAGAGATAAATATGTTGTTTTAAGTTTTATTTTTGAATCTGCAGGCATTGGCTTGTTAGGTTCTTTAATAGGAGTAATACTAGGAATTATTGCAAATGCATATTCTGTAACTTATGGCCTTGATTTTTCTTCTGCTTTAAAAGATATTGATATTGGATATAGAGTCGGAACCATAGGGTATAACGAATGGAATCCGAAAATGATGTTGGGTGCTTTTATTTTCGGAATAACTATTTCAATATTAGTAAGCATTATTCCTGCCCGTAAAGCAGTAAAACTTAAAATTACGGAGTCTGTAAATAATTAAAGAGAGTCTATATGAAAGAGATTTATATTTATAAAATGGCTTTTAGAAATATTAGCAGAAACAAAAGAAGAACTGTCTTATCGGCTGTTGCTATTACACTTGCTGTTATATTTGTATGTGTTATGAAATCTTATATAGTAGGATTTAATAATAATTTTCGAAATAATCTTTTTCTTTTTGAGACAGGACACATAAAAATTTTGAATAAAGATTTTATTAAGGAAGAAAAAATAATGCCTCTTGATTTATCCGTTGAAAATTACACTTCAATAATGACAGATATACAAAAATTAAAATATATAAAAGCTGTACTTCCGAGAACAAAATTTATAAGCATTTTAAATCAGGAAGGAAAATTAAAAACCGTATCAGGCCTGGCAGTTGACATTAAGAAAGAATGTAAAATTAATCCGTTAAAAACAAAAATAAAAAAAGGACGGCTGTTTAAAGAATTCGGCTATAAGCAATATGAGATAATAATAGGTGAAGGACTTGCTGAAAGTTTAAATTTAAAAACAGGCGATAAAATAACTCTTATGGCTAAAACAGCCGAAGAAGGCATAGGACATATGACTTTTAAAATTTCAGGAATATTCTCATACGGTGTTAATGAAATTGACAGAAATTATTTTATTATTCCGTTATCAACAGCTTCTGTTTTCTTAAAAATGAAAAATTCAGTCGGCGAACTTGATGTATTTTTAACAAATCCGGATAAAAGTACAATAACAGCACATAAAATAAACAAAATTTTAAAAAAATATTCCGGCTTTAATATATATCGTGCTTATGACTGGAAAGAACAAAAAAACGGACAATATTATAAAATAGTAACAATAACTGATAAAAGTTATAATATTATATATGTTGTACTTTTAATTTTAGCCTCATTAGTGATTATAAATACAACTATGATGGTAATTTACGAAAGGATAAAAGAGATAGGCACATTGGCATCTCTCGGAATGCGGCCTTTTGCTATTGTAAAATTATTTTTTTATGAAGCATTAATAATAAGTATTATAGGTAGTCTTGCAGGAACAATTTTCGGCGGCATATTAAGTTACGGTATATCCAAATATGGAATAGATTTAGCAAAACTCGGAGGAAAAGGTATAGGCTTTCAAATATCAAATATAATTTATCCTTATTTCGGATTCGATATATTGCTATTCTCTTTTCTTTTCGGAGTAGTGGTTTCAGCCGTGTGCGTATTTATTCCGTCACTAAAGGCTGCAAGAATAAAACCAATTACAGCATTAAGAAATGAGCTGTAAATTTTATTCGGAGTAATTGCTATGAAAAAAATTTTTATATTAATAATAATATTGTTTGCTAAAATAAGCACTGCAGAAACTACAGAAGCAATTCTAAAAAAAATCGATAGTAATATGCGATATAAAAGTATAAAATATACAGGAATAATGGAAATTAATAAGCATCACCGCCGAAAAAAAATTAAAACATTTACTGCAATAATAAAAGGCACAGATAAAGCATTTATTGAGTTTATAAATCCGGAAGACAGAGGAACTAAATTTTTAAAACTTGGAGACGAATTATGGATAAAAGGAGCATTTGCAGAACAGGCTGATAAAATTTCCGGACATCTTTTAAAAAATTCGTTAATGGGCTCTGATTTTTCTTACGAAGATACTATGGAAAATGAATCTCTTAATACTTTGTATAAAAGTAAAATTATCGGTGAAGAAAAAATTAATAATCATATGTGTTATAAATTGGAGTTGACTGCAAAAAAGAAAAAAATTTCATATCCGAAATTAATTATATGGGCTGATAAAGAGAAATATATAATTTTAAAAGAGCAGTTTTTTGCTTTATCCGGCTTGCTTTTAAAAGAAATGTCTGTGCTGAAGGTGAAAAAGATAAACAATAAATACATTCCTGTAAAAATAAAAATGGAAAATAAACAGAGAAAAAACAGTTATACTATTTTGAAAATGAAAAATATATCTGTTAATCAAAAAATTTCAGACAGAGTATTTTCTAAAAGGAATCTCGAAAAATGAGAATCTTAAATCTTTTTTGGGGAATAATTCTAATATCTTCATTAAATGCTTCGGTAAGTTTTAACGGAAGATTTTATCATAACGACTTTATAATAATAGATGAGAAAAAGCATTTTAATATAACATTGCTTGATTTCAGATTTAATGTTTTCCCGACCGATATTATAAAAATTAAAAGTGAACTTGAATATAAAATAATGAATGCAGAAAATAAAGCAGCGGTATACTATAATTCAGATAATATTTATTTAAATTTATTATATGCTGTATTTTATCCTGATAATTCAAAGATAATATTAGGCAGATTTTTACCGGATTGGAGTAAAGGAAAAATTTTTAAGCCCCTTGATATATTTAATTATAAATCATATTTCAACAGAAAATATTTCTCAATATTTTTTATCGTTATCTGTAAATATACAATACTGATATTATAAATTTAATTCTACAATATAAAAATTATAAGTAGCAATTACTGATTGGAACAAATCTCTATAGATTTTTTCAATTTCTTTTATGCTTTTTTTCGTAAAATAAATTTTTTTACCGGTTCCATAACCGTACTC
>CAYQNP010000085.1:0-6258 GCA_964418785.1 uncultured Spirochaetia bacterium
AAACAGGCAAGAGTTAAAGTTAGTTTTTTTCTTGAAAATAAAAAAGATTACAAAGATAAAAAATATCAACTTTTTTTAAATGTTAGAACTTATGGAGAGCCTGTTGTTCAGGAATTTTATGTGCCTATATTTATTAATTAAAATAATTATTATTGGCATAAATTTTGCAGTTTATATAGATAGTTAAGAATGAATTTAGTTATGAACGAAAAAAAATAGTAAATTTTGTACCTGTATTGAGTAAAAAATACTCGATTTGCCGATATATTTTATAGGTTTCATTTATGAAACGGTTTATTTTTATTATATTAGGTATTTTCTTTATTAATTTGTGGCTTGTAAATAAGATATATGCAGATGCCAATATATGGATATCTGTCTCTATATCTGCAAATGTACATAATGTAACAAAAGGCACATGGTATGAAAGTATAACAAATGCAATAGCAGATACAACAAATAACTGTTTGATAGAAGTCTATCCCGGGATCTATAATGAGTCGGTAGAGATATCCGGTTTAACAAATTTAACAATTCGGGCATGGGCATGGACTAATTCCCAAGACAATACAAATACTATTATAAAAAGCTCTGCAGCCAGCGTTGTTAAATTTTCTAACAGTAAAAATTGTAAATTGATAGGATTTACTGTAAAAGGAGGTAATACCGGTATATATCTTACTTATGCTAATTCTAATAATATTATTAATAATTTAATTATCTCTAACAGTGTTTACGGCATTGTATTAAATGGAACATCTGCTAATTATAATACAGTGTCGTCTAATGAAGTAAAAAATAATAATATAGCAGGAATAAATATTACTAATACTAAATATAATTATATTGGATACGGAAATATTGTTCATAATAATTCAAGTGTAGGAATTGAAATTACCGGCTCATCAATAAGTAATGATATAGTAGGAAATACTGTTTATAGTAATAATAGTTCCGGTAATCTTGACGGAATAGGACTTTATGGTGAAGATGTAGAATACAATTATGTTGCTTATAATATATGTTATAAAAATACAAGAGGAATACGAATACAGTTAGGAAGTGATAATAATACTTTGTATAGTAATGTTGTTTTTAGAAATTCTCAACATGGAATAGTTTTGTATGATGCTAATACTACTTATATAACAGGTAACGAAATAATTAAAAATGTATCTTATTCTAATTCAAGTCAGGGAATATATTTAAATGGTGATAATATCGATAATACTCTGGTTGAAAGTAATGTTGTATACAGAAATTCTGCTAATGGAATATATCTGTATAACGGCGATACAAATATAATAAAATATAATGATGTTTATCTTAATACAATAGGGATATATGCTTTTAACAGTGTTCAGGAGAATTTGATAATTTCTAATAATGTTTTTAGAAATTCAGGTGACGGAATAAAAATTGACGGGAGCCTTTGTCTTAATAATGAAGTTGGTTTTAATACAAGTTACAGTAATCTTAATGGCGGTATAAATTTAAATAATACGCGTACAAATAATATTTTTAATAATGAATGTTTTCGAAACGGCTTTGGTATTTCTTTCTCCGGTACTGTATTATATGTTAATGTAAAAAATAATACTGTATATTCAAATACATCTAACGGCATTCATGCATATAGTGCAGGTGTTTCAAGAAATATTGTTGCAAGTAATATATCCGTCGGCAATACAGGCTCTGGTATATATTTCTATCAGGCTGATTATAATGAGTTTACAGGAAATTATATAGCACATAATAGAAAAAATGGTATTCAGTTCGATAATACAGCTGTAAGTAATATCGCAAGAAATAATATTATAACTTCAAATAATGTTTCAGGTTATTATGGTGTAAGCATTACTTCAGGCGCTTGCAGCAATCTGATAATAAATAATATTATTTATTCTAATTACGGTGGTATAAATGTTGGTGTTGATACCAGTGATTTTAATACTTTAAAAAGTAATAATATCTATTATAATAAATTTGCAGGTATAAGAATCGGAAATGCCGATTATGTTTATGTAATTGCAAATGTTGTATCAAATAATAGCGGTAATGGTGTTTTACTGGAATATCAGTCTGACAGAATTGAAATAACAGCAAATATTATAGAACATAATACTAATGGTATATATTTTAATACTTACGGAACAAATTCTTTTGTATATTTAAATGATATTAAATATAATACAAACGGTATAATTATTGCCACTAACGGCTCGTTAATCAGGCTGGATAAAAACAATATATATAATAATAAAATCTTAAATCTTACTTCTATAACAGATATTCATTGTACAAATAACTGGTGGGGAAGTACAGTATTTTCTAATGTGCATTCAACTATAGCAGGTGTAAGTGATACAAATTTTATACCATATAGATTATTCGGCGAGTTTGACATAACCGAAGGAGCAGATACAGAGCCATTGCCGAGAATAACCTGGGCAACAGGGTTTGTTGTAAACAGTGATGATGTAGTGATAAAGTGGAATCAGACAAGCGGAGCAGATTTTGTAAAGTATAATGTGTATCGCACGACAAATGAGACAAAGTGGAGTAATTTAACTTATGCAGAAGTATGGACCCAGATAAACAACATAGGAACAACAAATATTACGAATTATAATGCAGATGCAGGAACATACTATTATTACATAACAGCAATGGACTCAGCAACACCGTATACAAATGAGTGCTGGTATTCCCCGGAGGTATCTGTAACCGTTGTTCCGCCTGTAAATAATGTCTGGAATATTACAAAGAATACTTATTACAGCAGTATAATGTCTGCTGTTTCCAATGCTTCTAATAATGATGTAATAGAAATTATGACTCCGCAGGTATATAACGAGCAAATTGTTCTTGCTCCGTCTACTACTCCTGCAACCAATCTTACAATAGGTTCTTATTCATGGTGGAGCAATAATGATAATACTTCAACTGTTATAAGCGGCGGTGGAGTTATTAATGATGTAATAATAATAAGTAATCTCTATTCTTTAAGACTTGAAGGAGTTGTTGTTGAAGGCAGTGTTAATTACGGTATACATAAATTAGGTATGGGTAAATCTGTATTTAATTATAATATTTTTACTAATAACGGCTATGGGTTATTAATACAGTCCGGGTTCTCTAATGTGATTTTTAGTAACTCTTTCTTTAATAATTCTAATGACGGACTATTCCTTGCAGGCAGTCTTAATTGTTTTGTAAAAGATAATACTTTTTATAATAATTCCGGTAACGGAATATTAATATCTCTCGGTAATAGAAATATAATAGTAAGTAATAATCTGTTTAGAAATAATATAGGAGTTCAGCTTATAAATACTACTTATTCAAATCATATCTCTGAAAATGCAGTATATAGTAATCAGAGTTACGGTATATCTGTTAATAGTGCTCAAAGTAATGTTATATCTCATAATAATATATGGGGGACCAATCAGAATCAGGGTATATATATAAATGATAGGGGTAATAATAATATTATAATTAACAATATTATATATGAGCATACAGGTAGCGGGATATTGTTTTATACTAACTGTTCGTTTAATAATATAACAGGTAATACTCTGTTTAATAACACAGCAGCAGGTCTTAATTTCTTTAAATATAATACAAATAACTATATTTTTAATAACAATATATTCAGTAATTCTGCTGCTATTTCGATTAATACTAATTGTAATGCTAATACTGTTACAAATAATATTATAATAGGAACAAATTACGGTGTTTTGATTATTAGCGCTTCACACAATAGACTTTATGATAACTCTTTCTACAATAATAATGCAGCAGTAGATTTTTTAAATGCCAATAAAAATTATGTATATTATAATGGCTTTACAAATAATGATTTCGGTGTTTATATATCGTTATCAGTCAGTAATTATATTGAGCAGAATGATTTTGCTTATTCGCATACATATAGTGTGTATGTGTCAAAGAGCAGTAATAATTATCTGTTTAATAATGATATTTATGCAAACACAAATACTGCTATGGTTTTCTTTAAAGCGAATAAGAATTATATAAAATACAATTCTGTAAATAATTCCGGTGCAGGAATAACTCTTGTTTCTAATTGTTATTATAATGAAATATCGTACAACACGAATTACAAAAATAATGGTAACGGGATAATGTTGTTTGGTAATAATAAGAATAATCGCATATTAAATAATGTATTATATAGTAATAATGTGATTGGTGAAACAAACGGCTCTATTGTGTTACTTGATTCATATGTAAATATAATAAGCAATAATGTATGTTATGGTGATACTCAGTATTTCGGAATAGCATTAGTTGCAAATTCAACAAATAATAAAATATTTAATAATTCTATATTTAACGGTAATTATGTCGGAGTTATATTGAAAAATAGTGATAATAATGTAGTGAAAAATAATGAAATCTACAATAATGATATTGGTGTAATGCTTGATAATGTTGCAGCTTCTACTTTGATGTTAAATGCTGTTTATAATATGTCAAATGGGATTTCAGTTGAGAATACTACAAATGTATTTATTGCCTATAATTCAGTTTCTACGAATATTGATCGCGGTATTATGGTTAATGCTTCTGAGGCTGTTGATATTTTCTTGAATACAATAATAAGTAATAATAGATCTGTTTTTATTACCAATTCTTCTGCTATCCGTGTTTCTAAAAATAATTTATTGTCAGATACTTCTATTGAAATTTATAATTCAAGTGCATTAAGTCTGACTAATAACTGGTTCGGGGATACTATTGCTTCAAATATCAATACAACGCTTAATGTTAATTTAACAAATGTAATTCCGTATAGATTGTTCGGGTCTTATGATATTTCACCAGGAGCAGATACTGAATCTTTGCCCCGGATAACTTTTGCAACTGCGTATGTTGTTGATACTACAAATATTGTTATAAATTGGACAAAGACAAGTGGTGCTGATTTTGTAAGGTATAATGTATACAGAACTACAAATACGAGCGGCTGGAGTAATCTTACTTATTCTGATGTCTGGACTCAGATAAATAACATAGGAACAACAAATATTACAAATTACGGATTGTCTGCTGATACTTATTATTATTACATAACAGCAATGGATTCTTCAATACCGTATACAAATGAGTGCTGGTACTCTCCGTCTGCTGTTGCAACTGTTGTTTTGGATACAACTCCTCCTTCTTATGCTGCGCTTATTTCCCCTGCAAGTAATTTTATGACTAACGGAACTTCAATTACATTTGTATGGAAAAGAGCAACAGACACAGGCTCAGGTGTTACTAATTATCAAATTTTTATAAGTACAAATCGATTATTTTCTTCAACTAATACAAACATTATCATTGCAGGTGATATGAATACTAATATTAGTATTCATAATTTAAAGGAGGGAACGAATTGGTGGAAAGTGCGGGTTCAGGATAAAGCAGGCAATTGGAGCGGATTTTCCAATATATGGAGCTTTGTCGTTGATTTAACACCTCCTTCAATTGCTGCCTTGACTTTGCCGGCGGATAATATCTGGACTAACTCTGCTGCAGTTACTTTTAGATGGACTGCTGCGAATGATAATTTAACAGGTATATCAAATTACGAACTTGTTGTCACAAATCTTGATACAGGCTGGAATACGAACATTATTACTAATTCCCTTAATAAAACACTTTTTGTTCAGGAAGGTACAAATCACTGGTATGTAAGAGCATATGATGGTGTTAATAATATAGGAGCGTGGAGCGGAACTAATATTCTTAAAGTTGATGTAACTTCTCCTTCCGGTATTAGCCTTGTTTATCCTGCTGATAATCTGATTACAAATAATAATACAATATCTTTTAAATGGAATGCAGGTCTTGATAACCTTTCTGGTGTTTCTAATTATGAACTTTATATAACTAATATAAATACTTTATGGAGTACAAATAGTTTTTATTATTCTACTAATGCGTCACTGTCAGTTGGAGAAGGAACTAACTTCTGGAAAGTGCGCAGTTTTGATAGAGCAGGTAATATATCGATTTTTTCAATGACAAATGCGTTTATAGTAGATACATCTGCCCCATCAAGGGTGAGTTTAATTGAGCCTTACAGTAATTCTACTATAACTAATAAAGGAGCAATATCTTTTAAATGGACAGGTGGTTCCGATGGTATTACCTCTGTATCAAATTATGAATTGTATGTAACGAATATTACTTCAGGTTGGAAAACTAATGTTGTTATTACTTTAACTAATATTT
>CAYQNP010000086.1:0-23388 GCA_964418785.1 uncultured Spirochaetia bacterium
AAAAAAAAGAATAAAGATGTTAAAAAATAGAAAAAATAATATAAAAGTAAGATATGAAAATTTTGGGGGAATAATAGGTATAGAGAAACCGCCTGCGCTTGTATTTGTTGATAAAAGTTTTATGAAAAATTTGGGTTTTTCTAATTCTGAATTGTGGAATAAGAAAGATAAAAGATTATCAGCGCCAACAGAGATACATCTCGCATTAACAGGTAAATGCAATCAAAGTTGTTCTTATTGTTATATGTCTTCAGGGCCTGATTTGAAATATGAAGAAATGAGTTTTGACGAGATAAAACGATTTATTGATATGGTTTCTGATATGGGAGTTTTTCATATTGCTTTGGGAGGCGGAGAATCATTTTTGAGAGATGATTTGTTTGAAATAGCAGAATACATTAGAAAAAAAGGAATGGTGCCGAATCTAACAACAAACGGTTCTATAATGAATGAAACACTTGCAGAAAAAAGCAGAGTATTCGGACAGATTAATATAAGTATAGATAGTCTTGACTTAAATAGTAAACAGCCGAGAGATTATATTCCGGTTGAGAAGATTATTAACACTATAAAATTATTGAAGAAGCATGGTAATAGAGTAGGTATAAATTTTGTAGTTATGAGAAAGAATTTTGAAGAGATTGAAGATATTGTAAGGTTTGCAAAGAAGATGAAACTTGCAGATGTTGAATTTTTAAGATTAAAACCGCAGGGCCGCGGAAAAGAAGTTTATAATTTATTGAAGTGCAGTGAAGAACAGAATAAAGATTTTTTCCCGAAATTGATGAAGTTATCTAAAAAATATAGAATTAATTTAAAAATAGATTGTTCTTATGTTCCGATGCTGTGTTATCATAATCCGTCAAAAAAACAGTTTGACAGATTTTATGTAAAAGGCTGTTATGGCGGAGATATGCTTGCAGCAGTGGATTATAAAGGGTTTGTGTCTCCGTGTAGTTTTGCAGAACATTCATCTTATAAAATTGATGAGTTTAAGAGTGCATGGGAGAGAGACGATAAATTTAAAAATTTTTATTTATGGGAAGAAAAGGCGCCTGAACCGTGCAGGAGTTGTCCTTATTTATCTTTATGCCGCGGCGGTTGTCATGTGGTTACGGAATATGTAACAGGGGATTTTTATGCTCCTGACCCTGAATGCCCCCTGGTTGTTGAATTTAAAAAACAAAGTGCAGATAATTGAAGGGGAAGATAAAAAAAATAAATATTTCTCTTGACTTTTAAATAAGATATATTATAATAATGTATATACAAAATGTTGTTATATTAAGGAGGTGCGGTGGTATGGGTTTTAAAATCATTATTACAAAAGATTTTGCTCAGATGAGCGAGGAAGCTGCTAAAATTATGATCGAAGATATTAAAACATTTCAGAGCTCAAAGCAGGAAAAAGAGAACTATGTTCTGGGACTTGCAACAGGAAATACGCCTACAGGAGTGTATAAAATTCTGGCTAAAGCTGCAAATGACGGTGAATTTGACTCTTCATCCATAGTCTCTTTTAATCTTGATGAGTATGTAGGATTACCAGGGGAAAGAATAGCAGATAGAATTTTAAATTCTGAAAGTTATGCTTTCTTTATGATTCAGGAATTGTTTGGACTTTTAAATAAAAAATTTAAGCAGACCTATGTGCCTTATGGGACAGAGATTGATCAGGAACGATTAATTTCTGAATTGGAGAAATATAAAGATAACCCGGATGTGTATGAACTGCTGGGTACAGATAAAGGAAAACAGATTTTAATAAAACCGAACGGACCGAGTGAATATTTAAACTGGATTAAGAAAGAGATACTCGACGGATATATAGAAAAAATAAAATCATATGGCGGAATAAACTTACACATAGTAGGTGTTGGAGGCAGAGGCCATGTTGCATTTCACGAAAGCGGTATACCTCTTGATCAGGAAATGCTCCTTGTTAAATTAGATGAAAATACTATTGAAAATGCTGTTATTGACGGTCATTTTCCGTCAAAGGAGAATTCTCCTAATTATGCAACTTCAATGGGTGCAGCATATGTTTATAAGGCTGATACTGTTCTTCTTGTTGCAAACGGCAAAAGAAAAACAGGTCCTATTGCTGAATCTTTACTTGGACCTGTTACTCCTGATGTCCCGATTTCATACAGTCAGAAATATGCCGAAGAAGGCGGGAATATGTTTTATGTTATAGATGAAGACGCTGCTGCCGGAATTCTTGATAAATTGGATGAATTAAAAAATAAAGGTTATGTCGTTGAGGATAAACGATAAATAATATTACGCTCTATTTTTTTTAAGGCTATTGGGATTTTTTAAATGTCTCAATAGCCTTATTGATTTCTTCTATTGCTTTATCTGTTTTCCCTTCTTTTAAATAAATTTTTGACATATTTGCCCGTGCTCTGAAATTTCTGTTATCTTTTTTTACTGCTTCTTTATATAATTTTAATGCTGCGTCATAATTCCCTGCTTCAAATTTTTTGTCGGCTTCCTGCAGGAGTTTTTTTGAATCTTTGTTGATTTTTAATATATCTTCATTCTGCTCAGTTGTTTTGTTTATTATCGCGATTTTCTCTTTTATCTCTTTTTCTCTCTCTACAGTATTTTTTAAATTATTTTTTGTTTTTGTTTCTGGCCTGTCTATTGCTTTCTCTTTATTCTTTAGTCTGTTTTCTATCTGTTGATGAATATTGCTTATAGTATCCCTCCATTCTTTTAAAGTTTTTATGCTGCCTGAATAGTAATCTTTAATACTTTTATATTGTGTCAGTATCTTGTTTAATTCGGCTTTAGTATATTCTACTGTTTTTTTTGAAGTTGAATTGGAATTAATTATATTATTTGCATATGACTTGATTTTATCTTCAGTTTTTGTTATGATATTTAGTGACTCTGTAAAGTCTTCTAAAATATTTTTCGAATTTTGACTTATGTCCGAATATCCTAATTTGTATTCTGCTATTTTATCAGGGTGATCATTTATTTTTTTTAGTGTAAGTAGTCTGGCTGAAATATTTGTATAGCCCTGAAATTTTTTCTCTAACTCTTTATAGTTTTTCTTGTCTCTTTTTATATTATTTGTTATTATACTGTAATTTAAGTATAATTTTTTCTTTACTAATTCGGTTGATACGGTTTTCTTTTCCAGTTTTTCTTCAATCCAGCCGTTAATTATTAAACCGTATACTAACAGTAAATATAATATTTTTATATATGATTTTCTCATTGTACCACCGGATTAAAATTTTATTTTTGTATCTGCAACAAATTTCCCGTTGCTGTTGGATATGTCATAATATCCGCCTACATTTATTATAAACAAATTGGATAAGGCAAACTCTATTCCCATTGATAAAATATTGTAAGTCGTTGAAGTTGATTTTATCTCTTTTGATGTCTCTTCTGAAACAGATGTATAATTTGTAGTTGTTGTATCTGTAAGTGCAGGATTGACAAAATCAGTTGTTGAATAATATCTGGAAGAAGTTGTTTTGTCGTTTATTGTTGTTTCTTTATAGGAGTTAACATACTTATATGTATAACCGCTTCTCAGTTTTATTTTTTCGGAAACTTTAAACTCAACTCCGACCGGTATTGATATTGTGGTTTTTGTGGATTTTGATACTATTGATAAAGTATGTGCAGGATCTGTGGTTGTGATTGTCTTTGCCGGGGTCTTTGAAACAGAGTATAAAGTATAACTGCTTGAAGTTGTTAAATATTCTAATTTAGAAGTTGCAGAATAACTGCCTTCTAATGTAGTGGTCTCATCCTCAATCGTTGTATCAAGCGCAATTCCTGCCTTGAAAAATTTTGGTTTAAACATTTGTGTTAATTTAAAACCATATAAATAATAAGTCGTATTGCCGGCAGCACTCAAATTTATAGTTGTATTGGCGATTGAGTTGTCCTGAAAATTTGCATTGTTCGTAGTGGAATAATCATTGATAATGCGCTCAAATTTCATAGATACATCTTTTTTTAAATTTAATCCCATACCGAATTTCCCCTGTAACGAGAGACTTTTCTCTTTGTCTGTTTTGGGGAAATAAAATTTCGGATTTACATAAAGTTTCATTCCTGAAGTATTTGTAATTGAGTTTACAGGAGTAGAAGAACTTCCTGTTGTTACTCCTTTTGAATAATATTTTGACGATATATCTCCATTCGGGTCCCTATTAGTCGTGTATGTATAAGAATAATTGTTGCTTATCTTGTTGTTTATAATGGATAGTTTGGATTCTACAAGTAAAAGAGGCTGTTTTCTTTGAGAGTAAAGTTTAAAATTAAATAATATATCGGAATGGTTCTTTTGATAAATATTATATCTGGATTCATTTTTTAAGTATGTAGTTCCTGTGTATCTTGAAGTATTATATTTCTTTCTTTCTTTTGAATAAAAACCTGTGGAATCAATATTTTTATCTTTATCAATATAAATGTTTACACCCGCGCCAAGAGAAATACCACCAAGTTTTAAGCCGATACTTCCGCCGAAATCAATATTTTGCCCTCCTGTAAAATTGGTAGCAGAGTTTATGGTTGTTGTAACTATCTCATTTGTTTCCGTAGTTATACCGTCACTGTCGTTGTCTGTATATGATAAATCTTTATTATAACTTGGTGTCCCGGAATATTCGTTTAGTTTGTAATAATTTGCATATATTCCCCAGCCAAGCATCCCCATGCCGCCGGCAAACCCTAATACACCGTTTAAAGTTGTTTCTCTGTTCCCGCTTATCAATGTGCTTGTCCAGTATATATCGTCAATAATTGTGGATGGAAATAATATTACCTCTACACCTTTTAATCCCGGTAATGCTTGCGGTTTTGATACTATTTTGTCAAAAGTATCATATAATGATGAACTTATACCGGCTGTTGCTGTTTTTCTGGCTGATGATGGTAAACTACTGTATGCTGAAGTCGTGAAACAGAATAATATTATTAAAATAGATATTTTCTTCATTTTAAGTCTCTCCTTTATTTTTATTTTATTTTTTTATAATATAATTAAATTTTTTTAAAAATCAATTTTTTTTCGACTATTTAACATTTTTCTTGACTTTTTTTTTATAATATATTATTTAAACTTATTATAACTTATCATAAGTTGCCAAATATTACTAAAAAGTGTGTAAACTTGATAAAACTTATTTTTATACCGCCGATATAAAGATAAAAAAAGGCGGAGAAATATATTATGACAAAAAAAGAAGATATTGCAAAAGAAGCGCTTGAAAAAGAGTTGAATCGAATGCTGACGGTTTCAGAAGCAGCTGAACTGCTGGGTGTTAGTAAAAGTACTATGAGACGATTATCTACTTTAAAGGAAATTAAAAGTTATAGAATAGGTACAGGAAAGCATAGAAGATTTAGAAAAAAAGACCTGCTTGAATATCTGGAGAGGAATAATGTATAGAAAATTATTTGTATTAGTGGTATTGATGCTTGTTGTGTCGGGCTGCAGCAGTAAAATGGAAAAAGTTTATAATAGAGCAAAAAAGTATTCAAAATCGCAAAAACCTGAAGATTGGGAAAAAGCCATAAAAGAGTATGATAAAGTTATTGCTATGAAAATAAATGCACGGGAATATCAGGCTTTGTTGTATAGAAAACTCGGGAAATATTCAATAAAATATGAGCATTGGAATGATGCTTTTAAGTATTATAAAAAAGCATTGGAGATTTTACCGAATGAAGGAATTTTACATTATAAATTAGGTTTATGTTATAGTCAATTAAGCCGCTCACAGACTGACAGAGATAAAAAGATGGAATTTGTTGATAAAGCAGTAAAAGAGTACAAAATAGCATTACAATTAAATCCCAGGTTGATAGATCCGTACTTTGGACTCGGTATTATTTATTTTTATATATATAAAGATTATACACAGGGAATAAAATATATGGCTGAAGTTTTACGCCGTGATTCAAGAAACATAGATGCTCATTTTGCACTCGGCAGATTTTATTATGAAATGGGTGAACTTGATAAGTCACTTGAATTTTATAAGGCTTTATTGTCTCTTGTTCCTGAAAAGGACCCAAGGTATAAGCAGGTAAAAGACAATATATCGAAAATTTATAACCAGTTGAAAAGTTATTAATTATGAAAGCTGTAAATACAATTAGATTTAGTGTTGCTGTAAATATGCTTCCTAATTTAAATTTGCGTGCTATGAAACTGCTATTGCAGAGAACAGATAATAATATAGAAGCAATTTTTAATCGAGAAATTGAAGAAAATCAATTAAGTCCGCCTGAGAAAAAAATTCTTGAAAAAATATCGCAAAATAAAGAAGAATTGCTCTCTAAAGCAGATGAGGAGCTTGAACTTGTAGATAGAGATGATAGTATTACTCTTGTTACTTTATTTGACAATAATTATCCTGAAGAATTAAGAAACCTGTATGACCCGCCTCTGGTTCTTTATATAAAAGGCAATATTTTAAAATCAGATTCAAGGTCTGTAGCAATAGTAGGCACACGAACACCTTCAAAGGAGGGTATTAGCACTGCTTTTTCTTTTGCAAAAGAACTTGCGAAAATGAAAGTGACAATTATAAGCGGGCTGGCAATGGGTGTTGATACTTATGCGCATAGAGGTGCACTTGATGCTAATGGCAGAACCATTGCTGTGCTCGGTTCAGGTTTATATAAAGTATATCCTTATGAAAATATGGATTTATATATAGAAATTTCTAAAAATGGGGCAGTAATATCAGAATTTCCGCTTAAACAAACAGCGGAAAAATATAATTTCCCGCGACGTAATAGAATAATCAGCGGAATGTCTCTCGGAACAGTTGTTGTTGAAGCAGCCAGCCGTTCCGGAGCTCTGATAACTGCTGATTTTGCTCTGCAACAGGGGAAGGAAGTCTTTGCTGTCCCGGGTTCTATATACAGCAAAGTATCTATAGGCGCGAACAGACTTATTAAAGAAGGTGCTAAATTGGTTCAGTCTGTAAGCGATATTATTGACACTTTTAATAATGAACTTCTGCTGCAGTTGCCTGAAAATGAAGAAACCCAGGAAGAACAGGATGCGTATAATTTAACTGAACTTGATAAAGCTATTCTTGAAGTTTTATCTGATGAGGCTGTAACTGTTGATTACATATCTGAAAAAACAGGATTTAAAACTTCAGAACTTGAAAGCGAATTAATGATTCTTGAAATAAACGGATATGTTTCGCAGATGCCGGGTCAGAGATTTATTAAATTAGAATAAAATTTATTTTGCGGAGGGGAATATGAATAGAATTACTGAAATTGTGGAGCTTATTTTAAAAGAGATTGTTAGAACTAATGATTTTGACTCATTTGATAAGAAAATATTCTCTAAACTTACTATTAGAGGATATCATCCTGAAGAAATTGAATCTGCTTTTAATTATTTTAATGTAAAGATTATATCCGGAAAACTTTTGTCGCTTTCGAAAAGAAAGCATAATTATAAATTTCGCCTTTTATCCGAAGAAGAAAAAGAGTTCTTTACTCCGGAAGCAGAAAAGTTTCTTGTTCAGTATATTTATTCCAATAAACTGGAATGGAATATTATAGAAAGAATTATAGATAATGTGAGATTTGAAAATAGAGTGGTTAATTCTAAAGAACTTGCAGATATTATTTCCGGGGTTATTTTTTCGCGAATAGAGAAAAAGAAAAGAAAGGATTTATACATAAATTAATCACAAGGAGAATTTATGGCTGATAAAAAAAAGAAAGAGAAAATACTGGTAATTGTTGAGTCGCCGAGTAAAGCAAAAACAATTAACAAATATCTTGGGAAGGATTATGTGGTTGAATCATCAAAAGGGCATTTAATTGATTTGCCTAAATCCAAATTAGGTGTTGATATAGAAAATAACTTCCAGCCTAAGTATCAGGTTATACGAGGTAAAGCCCCGTTGCTTAATAATCTAAAAAAGAAAGCAAAAAGTGCATCTAAAGTATTTCTCGCAGCAGACCCTGATAGAGAAGGTGAAGCTATAAGTTATCATCTTGCAAATGCTCTTGAAAAATTTAATCCTGATATAAAGCGTATTGTTTTTAATGAAATTACAAAAAGTGCCATAGAAGAGGCTGTTAAGAAGCCGCAAGAACTTGATATGAATAAAGTAAATGCCCAGCAGAGCAGAAGGATACTCGACAGACTGGTAGGTTACAATTTAAGCCCTTTATTATGGGCAAAAATAAAAAGAGGTTTATCAGCCGGCAGAGTCCAGTCTGTTGCTTTAAAAATTATATGTGAGCGTGAAAAAGAGATCGAAGATTTTAAACCTGTTGAGTATTGGACTTTTGAAGGTGTTTTCTCTAAAGAGAACAGCTCAAAAGAGTTTTTCGCCAGATTAAGCAAAATTGACGGAAAAAAAGTAGAATTTATAGGAAAAGAAGAGAGTGTTGAAATTACCAAGCTTCTTAAAACAGCTGTATATTCTGTTTCAGATGTAATTGAAAAAGAGAGAAAGAAGAATCCTCTGCCTCCGTATATAACAAGTAAACTCCAGCAGGACGGGCTTAACAGACTCGGTTTCCCGGCAAGAAAAACTATGAGATTGGCTCAAAGATTATATGAAGGTGTGGAAATCCCTGGAGAAGGTTTTGTCGGACTTATAACTTATATGAGAACAGATTCTACACGCATATCCCCTATGGCTCTTGAACAAACCAGAAAATTTATAGCAGAAGAATTCGGAGATAAATATCTTCCGGATTCTCCTAATATTTATAGATCAAAAAAATCTGCTCAGGATGCTCACGAAGCTATCAGACCAACTTCTATTTATAGAACACCTGAAAGTATTAAGTCTGCTCTTGATAGAGACCTTTACAGATTATATAAACTTATTTACAGTAGATTTCTTGCTTCACAAATGACCCCTGCCTTAATTTCTCAGCGTACAGTATTAATAGACGGAATAAATAACGGTAAAACCTTTACTTTTCCTATAACTGTCTCAAAATATATTTTTGACGGATTTACAAAGGTATATAATTTCGGATCAATGGAAAAGGCTAATATTCCTGTACTTCATAAAGGAGATAAGATTCAATTGCTGGATATTAAAACAGAACAGCATTTTACCCAGCCGCCTCCGAGGTTTACAGATGCTTCTTTAATTAAAGTCCTTGAAGAATCCGGTATAGGAAGACCTGCTACCTATGCCCCTACAATTGCAACTCTTGAAAACAGATATTATATTACCCGCGAAGGCAGACAGCTTATCCCAACTGAATTGGGGAAAATAACAAATAAGATGCTGGTAGAAAATTTCCCTGAAATAATTAATGAAGATTTTACTGCACAAATGGAAGAAAAATTAGATGAAGTAGCGGAAGCAAAACTTGATTGGGTCCAGATGCTTAAAGATTTCTATCCTAAATTTAAAATGAGTGTAGATAGGGCGCATGAACATATAGAAGAGATTCCGGATTATAAACAGGGTACTCCTACTAATGAGGTCTGCGAAAAATGTGGTGCTCCAATGGTTAAAAAACTCGGCAGATTCGGCTATTTCCTCGCATGTTCTAATTTCCCGGAATGCCGTAATGCGAAACCTATTCCTGTTGCTGATTGTCCTGCTCCCGGGTGTGACGGTAAAATTGTTGTGAAAACTTCTAAAAGAAGAAGAAAATTTTATGTATGTACTAATTATCCGGATAAATGTAATTTTATTACATGGGATAAACCTATTGTTAATGAAAAATGTCCTAAATGCGGATATTATCTCTCTTTTAGTAAAAAAGGTAAAAAAATGTATAAAAAATGTACTAATCCTGATTGTGATTTTATTGTGGAGGTTGTAGAAGAAGAGAGTAAAAATGAAGTTGCTTAATTATATTGAAAATTTCTTAATATATTTGCTTGATGAAAAAAATTATTCTGAACTTACAATTAAAAGTTATAAGGATGATTTATATCAGTTTGCTGAATTTCTTGGCAATAATAATATAACAGATATTACTGAAGTAACTCATATTGAGATACGAAAATTTTTAGCAGATTTAACAGAGAAAAATTATACGAAAAAAAGTATTGTTCGAAAACTCGCTGCAATAAAATCTTTTTTTAAGTTTTTGCATCACAGAGAAGTAATAAAATCCAATCCGGCTATATATGTATCTTCTCCGAAACTTCCGTCACATCTTCCGGGTTTTTTATATGAAGATGAAATATCCACTTTAATTGAATCCATTGATGGAAATAAATTCGAAGATGTGAGAAATAGAGCTATTTTTGAGTTTTTATATTCTACCGGTATTAGAGTAAGCGAACTCGTAAATCTTGATGTTGATGATATTGATGTCAATTCCGGAGTGGCGAAAGTTGTCGGCAAAGGTAATAAACAGAGAATAGTCGCTCTTGGAAGTAAATGTATTGAAGCATTGAATAAGTACATTATTTTCAGATATGATATGCTCTCTTCAATGGGGAAAGATAACAATGCATTATTTCTTAATACAAAAGGCAACAGATTAACTGCACGAGGTATCAGATATATTTTTAAGAATATAATCGATAAATTGGCAATTCGTAAAAAAATATCGCCGCATACTATGCGTCATACATTTGCTACGCATATGCTTAATAACGGTTGTGATTTGCGTGTGGTGCAGGAGTTTTTAGGGCATGTGAGTCTTTCGACAACACAGATATATACACATATTGTAAAAGACAGATTAAAAGAGGCGTATGATAAATTTCACCCTCATTCTTGATTAAGGAGTTATTTATGGAAATTAGAGGAACAACAATATTAGCAGTAAAACACAAAGGAACAACTGCACTTGGCGGTGACGGGCAGATGACTCTCGGTGATACTGTTATGAAAAGTAATGCCAGAAAAATCAGAACTATGTATAATAATGAGATTCTTGCAGGATTCGCAGGAAGTACTGCCGATGCTCTTACGCTTTTTGAAAAATTTGAAGAAAAGATAGAGCAGTATAACGGGAAAATATCCCGTGCTGCTGTTGAACTTGCAAAAGAGTGGAGAACTGATAAAATATTACGGAGATTAGAGGCTCTTTTAATTGTTGCTAATAAAGAGAATATGTATATTATTTCCGGAAATGGTGATGTTATTGAGCCGGAGGACGGTGTTGTCGGTATTGGCTCCGGAGGTATGTATGCTGTGGCTGCTGCAAGGGCAATGGTCAAATTCGCAAACAATGCTTCTGCTAAAAAAATAGTTGAAGAATCTTTAAAAATAGCAGGTTCTATTTGTATTTATACAAATCAAAATATAATTGTGGAGGAATTAAAGTAATATGAAAACTGATAACGATAAATTTAATGTGCCTACCCCTAAAGAGATTGTTAAATCTCTTAACAAATACATAATTGGTCAGGAAGCAGCAAAAAAGGCTGTTGCAATAGCTTTACGAAACAGAGGTCGCAGAAGATTATTGCCTGAAGATTTGCGGGACGAAGTTGCTCCGAAAAATATTATTATGATCGGACCTACAGGTGTAGGTAAAACAGAAATAGCCCGCAGACTCTCTAATCTGGCTAATGCTCCTTTTATTAAGGTAGAAGCAACTAAATATACTGAAGTCGGTTATGTCGGTAGAGATGTCGAATCTATGATCCGTGATTTAACCAATATGGCTGTTAATATTACGAAATCAGAAATGCAGAAAGAGGTTGAAAAAGATGCTGAAAAAATGGTTGAAGAACGACTGCTCGATTTGCTTTTCCCTATACCGGAACATTTAAAGGAGCATCATAATACTAAAGAAAAAAAGTTTACACTTGTTGATGACGGCGAAAAAGAAGAGAGTAATGCCGAGATAGAAAAAGATATATATAAAGAGCGGGAACGAATGTTTAAAACCCGCGAGAAATTTAGAGAAAAATTAAAAAAAGGCGATTTCGAAAATAAATATGTTGAAATTGATACTCGAGAAACAATATTCCCTGCAGTAGAAATCTTCGGCGGAATGAATATGGATGACCTTGATTCTATGCTTCCGGGTTTTTCCAATATGATGCCCAGAAAACATAAAAAGAGAAAAGTTAAAATCGAAGAAGCTCGAAAAATTTTGCTCGTTCAGGAAGCTGAAAAATTAATAGATATGGATAAGGTTATTTCTAAGGCTATTAATAAAGTGGAAAATATGGGAATTGTTTTTATTGATGAGATGGATAAAGTAATAGCAAAAGGTACCAAATCCGGCGCAGATGTCTCCCGAGAAGGTGTACAGCGAGATCTGCTCCCGCTCGTAGAAGGCACTTCTGTTATGACAAAGTACGGAGTTGTTAAAACAGACCATATACTCTTTATTGCTGCAGGTGCATTCCATACTGTTAAACCGTCAGATTTAATCCCTGAATTGCAGGGCAGATTCCCTATTAGAGTGGAACTTAATAATTTGACTGAAAAAGATTTCGTGGAAATATTGACAAAACCTCAGAATGCTCTGATTAAACAGTATAAAGCCCTATTAAAAACAGAAGGAATAAATCTTGATTTTGATAAATCTGCTATTAAAGAAATTGCTAACATAGCTTTTACTGTTAATTCTGAAACTGATAACATCGGTGCAAGAAGATTGCATACTATTCTTGAAAAATTGCTGGAGGATATCTCTTTTAATGCCCCTGATTTAGAGGAAAAAGATATTAAAATAACAGCTGATTATGTGAAAAAGGTGCTGAAAGATATTGCGGCTGATACGGATTTATCAAGATATATTTTATAAGTAATATTTTTTTTTGAGAGGTCGAAATTATATATAGAAAATTTTGTGGAGAGGTAAAAAGATGTTTTTAAAGTCGGATATGATGAAAACTAATTATTTGCTTGAAAAAGCACTTGATGCTTCAATAGTAAGACATCAGGTTATATCTGACAATATTGCAAATGCAGATACTCCGGGATTTAAAAGAAGCAGCGTTACTTTTGAAAGTCAACTGCAACGAGCGCTTGATTCAGAAAAAGTTTGCGAGCATTCACCTAACGGTTATCTTACAAATAAAAAACATATTGAATTTTGTAAACCTCTTGATTATAGAAGTGTAAAACCGAAAATTGTTGTAGATTATGATACAAGTTATAGAAACGATAAAAATAATGTAGATATAGAAAAAGAGATTGCAGATGCTGTTAAAAATACTTTGCGGTATAAAGCACTCGCACAGAGAATAAAAGAGAATTATCGTATGTTATCTTTTGTAATGCAGTAGGAGGTATGAAAAATTATGGGTATGTTTAGAGCAATAAATACTTCGGCTTCAGGTTTAAGTGCACAGAGATTAAGAATGGATGTTATATCCGATAATATTGCTAATGCAACTACTACTCGAACCCCGGAAGGAGGACCATATAAAAGAAAACGAGTTATTTTAATGTCCTCTGATACAAAAGTTAAATATAAACTGCCTTTTCTGCCGGCAAAATTTCAGCCTTCTATAGGCTCAGGTGTAAGAGTGTTGCGTATTGAAGATGATAAAAAACCGTTCAGACTTGTATATGACCCTACTCACCCGGATGCTATTAAATCCGGACCTAAAAAAGGTTATGTCTTAATGCCTAATGTTAATATCGTTACTGAAATGGTTGATATGATTTCTGCTTCTCGTGCTTATGAAGCTAATATAGCTATGGTGGATAATACTAAAGCAATTTTTAATAAAGCTCTTGAAATCGGAGCATAATGCGGAGGGTTAAACAATGAAAATTTTTAGTAGTCAGGATGTTATAGGTGATACAGTTAAACTTGCTGCAACTAATAAAAAACATTTTGCAACAGGAAATAATGTTTCTCAGAAATTGGATGTAGAACAGTCTTTCGGCTCTGTCTTAAATAATGCTTTAAAAAAAGTTAATGATTCTCAAATAGAAGCTGACAAAATTACTCAGAAAATGATAGTATCTCCTGACGAAGTTAATATACATGATGTTATGATTGCAGCTCAAAAAGCAAAAATGTCTCTGGAATTTGTTAAAGCTATTCGTGATAGAGTTGTTAAAGCTTATCAGGAAATTATGAATATGCGTTAATTTTTAATAGTAAATAAAATCGGGAGGGGATTTTATGAATGAGAAATTTAGTAAATTAATAGGTCAACTTGGAGATATTTATAAGAAAATATCGAAAAAGCAGAAAATAATAATAGCGGTTATTATCGTTATTTCTATTGTTTCTTTAATACTGCTTTTTTCTTTTTCGTCACAGCCTACAAAAACAATCCTGTATAAGGACCTTAATGCAAAAGATTTTGGGCAGATTACAAAAAAGTTACAGGATTGGGGTTATAATTTTACGCCTGACGGAAACTCTATATGGGTCAGTGTTAAAGATAAAAAGTATATCAAAATGAAATTAGCCCAGGAAGGAATTATTCCTGAAGGCATTAAAGGCTGGGACCTGTTCGATACTCAAAAATGGACTACTACTGATTTTGAACGGGATATAAATAAACGCCGGGCTATTATCGGTGAAATCACAAAACATTTAAAATTACTTGATGATATTGAAGATGTAAGTATTCAAATCACAATGCCGACAAAAGAACTTTATATTGATGATGATACTCCATGGAAAGCTTCTGTCATAATAACGCCTGCTCCTTATTCCGATATTTTGAAAAATAAAAAGAAAATAAAAGGTATTATTAATCTCGTTGCTTACGGTGTTGATAAACTCTCACCGGAAAATATTGTTGTATCTGATAATCACGGAAACATACTGTCAGATTTTTCAGGTGAGGATAAATTTGATTATCTTGAAAGAGCAAAAAGAGAAGCAAAAATTATTGAGGGCTTACGCAGAAAACTGCAGAACGAAATATATACTGGATTGCAGAAATTTATTGGGAAAGATAAAGTGGATGTGCGAGTATTTCTTGATGTTGATTTTAATCAGGAGAAAGTCGAAAAGAAAGAGTATATTCCTATTCAGTTAAGAAAGGATAATCCTGCTACACCGTATGATGAAAGCCAGTATGTTGATAAGGTTGTAAGAAGCGAAAAAACAGTTAATGAGAATTTTAAGGGACAGGGTTTTGTGCCTGAAGGCCCTCCGGGAGTGGAACCTAATTATCCTCCAGGATATAAACAGGGCAGCGATAAGTACGGAAAGTACGAAAGAACCGAGAATATTAAAAATTATGAAATAAGTGAGAAAAAGACTAAACTTGAAAGAGCACCCTATGTGATAAAGAAAATTTCAGTTGCAGTATGGGTGGACGGTACATGGAAAAAAATTTATGATAAAAACGGTAATTTAGTGCTGAATAATGATTTTACAATAAAGCGAAAATATATACCGCGCACCCCTGAGGAATTAAAAAAATATGAAGCAATTGTTAAAGGTTCTATTGGATATAACAGTGATAGAGGAGATTTAGTTGTAGTTAAAAATGTTAAATTTAATTGGGAAGATCTGTGGAAAAAAGAGGACCTGGAAATTCGAAAAAAGATGCAGTTGAAAAAGACTTTAATCTGGTCATTAATTACTTTGTTTACTCTTTTCCTCGGTACTATAATCTATAGGGCTATAATGAAAGAGATTGCCCGACGCAGAAGAATCAGAGAAGAAGAACTTGCTATGCAGCAGCAGTTAATGCGTGAAAAAGCATTGAAAGAAGCGGAACAGGAAGGTGTTGAGGTTGAACTTTCATTAGAAGAAAAGACAAGGCTTGAAATGCAGAAAAATGCTGTTAATCTTGCAAAAGAGCATCCGGAAGATGTTGCTAATTTATTGAAAACATGGCTGGCGGAGGAATAACAAATGGCTGAAACAACAACTGAAAGCAGTAGTGCTAAAACCACTGCACCTGTAAAACATAGTGAAACAGAGTCTCACAGCAGACACCATGGACATAAACGAAAAGAAAAACTAACTGGAAAACAGAAAGCTGCTATCTTTCTCGTTACTGTGGGAAGTGAAGTCTCAAGTGAGATTTTTAAATATTTAAGAGAAGATGAAGTCGAACAGCTTACATTTGAAATCGCGAGGTTAGATAAAGTTGAACCTGAAGATAAAGATCAGGTTTTAATGGAATTTCAGGAACTAATGATGGCTCAGCAGTTTATCAGCCAGGGCGGTATTGATTATGCTCGAGAAGTTCTTGAAAAAGCCCTCGGCACTCAAAAGGCTGTTGATATTATAAACAGACTTACAAGCAGTTTGCAGGTTCGTCCGTTTGATTTTATTAAAAGATCTGACCCGCAACACCTTTTAAACTTTATCCAGGGAGAACATCCTCAGACTATTGCTCTTGTCCTTGCTTATCTTGATCCTCAAAAATCAAGTGAAATATTAAAAGGTTTACCGCACGAGATTCAGCCGGAAGTTATTAAACGAATCGCTGTTATGGATAGAACAAGTCCGGATGTGTTAAGAGAAGTTGAACGAGTGCTTGAAAGAAAATTGAGTACTTTGACAAGTGAAGATTATACTTCTGCTGGTGGTGTGGAAAGCGTTGTCGAGGTTTTAAACCTTGTTGATAGAAGTACTGAAAAGAGTATTATTGAAACTCTTGAAGAAGAAGACCCTGAACTTGCAGAAGAAATAAAGAAAAAAATGTTTGTATTTGAAGATATAGTCCTGCTTGATGATAGAGCTATTCAGAAAGTTTTAAGAGAAGTTGATACAAATGAACTTGCAAAAGCTTTAAAGGCTGTTGATACGGAAGTACAGGATAAGATTTTCAGAAATATGAGTAAAAGAGCTGCCAGTTTGCTTAAAGAAGATATGGAATTTATGGGACCTATTCGTTTGCGTGATGTAGAAGAATCACAGCAGAAAATAGTTAATATTATCAGAAAACTTGAAGACGCTGGTGAAATTGTTGTTGCTCGCGGCGGCGAAGACGAAATGATTGTTTAGTTTATTTATTTTTTTATTTACCGAATATTAAATTGTATATTTTTATTTTAAAGGAGTTGTATTTTGCCAAAAAGAGTATTGGAAGATTTGGAAGTTGCTGTTTTACCTACTAAAATCAGACTTGAAGCACCTCATGTAGTTATTCGTAAAGAGGATGAAGAAGAGTATACAGGGCCTACTCGTGAGGAAATTGAAGCTGAAAATCAAAGGTTAATTGAAGAAGCAAAACAGGAAGCTGCTCAGATTATCGCAGATGCAAAGGAAAAAGCTGAAAAAATTATTGCCGAAGCTGAAGCAGGTGCTTTTGAGCATATTAAAAATGCAACTGAAAAAGCTAAAAAAACAGAAGAAGAAATTAAAGCTAAAGCTGATGAATATGTTATAAAGAAAAAAGAAGAATTACAAAAGCAAATTCAGGAACAAACTGAAAAATTAAAAAAAGAATATGAAGAAACTAAAGAAAGGGCATATAAAGAAGGTTATGATGCAGGTTATAATTCCGGCAGAGCTGAAGTTGAACGATTAATAAAAAGACTTCATGTGGTTATTGAAAAAGCTATTGATAAACGAGAAGAGATTATAACAGAGTCGGAAGAACAGGTTATAAGAATAATTCTGTTAATTGTAAGAAAAGTAGTAAAGGCTATTTCTGAAGAACAGAAAGGTGTTGTGGTGGAAAATATTAAAGCCGCTATGAATAAAATAAAAGGCAAAACCGAAGTTACTATTAGAGTTAATACTGAAGACCTTGAGCTTGCAACAGAACATAAAGAAGAACTGATGCAGATGTTCGAAGAGTTAAAACATGTTACTATACTTGAAGATACCAGAGTTGACAAAGGCGGGTGTATCATTGAAACAGACTTCGGTAGTGTTGATGCAAGAATTTCTACACAGTTAAATGAAATCGAAGAAAAAATTCGTGAATTAGCAAGCCTGCCTTATTTTAAAATTCAGAAACAACTGGCTAAAGATACTGAAGAATTAAAAAATGAAATAGATAAACCGGAGTCGGAAAGCGTCACTTAGTTAAATGCTGTAAAAATTTAATCTGGGAGGGGATTAAATTGAATTTTTTGGATAAATATGAATACTTAGTTAATAATATTGAAGTAATGAAATATAACGGGAAGGTTAAACAGGTCGTAGGTTTAACCATAGAAGGTACAGGCCCTCAGGCTAATCTCGGAGAAATATGTCATATAGTTGTAGCAGACGAAGATAATAAAGAAAAAAGAATAATTGCAGAAGTTGTGGGATTCCGGGAAGACAGTATTATTTTAATGCCTTATGATAATATTAGCGGTATATCTCACGGAAGTCCTATTATTGCAACAGGAAAACCGCTTGAGATTCCATTAAGTGATTCTTTACTCGGCAGGGTTTTAGACGGAAAAGGTGAGCCTATAGATGATATGGGACCTGTTGAACCGGATGAATATAAATCTATTTTTAATACCCCGCCGAATGCAATGGAACGCCCCCGTATTAAAGAAAAACTCGCTGTTGGTATTAAATCTATAGACGGTTTATTAACTATCGGCTCCGGCCAGAGAGTAGGTATTTTTGCCGGAAGCGGTGTCGGAAAGTCTACTCTGCTCGGTATGATTGCCAGATATACTGAAGCAGATGTAAATGTTATTGCACTTATTGGTGAGCGCGGTAGAGAAGTTCGTGAATTTATAGAAAATGAACTCGGCCCTGAAGGTTTAAAACGCTCTGTTGTAATAGTCGCTACTTCTGATATGCCGCCTATATTGAGACTTCGCGGCGCTTTTATTGCTACTACTATTGCTGAATATTTCAGAGATAAAGGTAAAAAGGTTATGTTTATGATGGATTCTGTAACCCGGTTCGCAAGAGCACAGCGTGAAATCGGACTTGCAGTCGGTGAACCGCCTTCTACAAGAGGATACCCACCTTCTGTCTTTACTTTGCTCCCGGTATTAATGGAACGAGCCGGTACAAGCGATAAAGGTACTATTACCGGTTTCTATACTGTATTAGTTGAAGGCGATGATATGAATGAACCTGTAGCAGATAATGTGAGAGGTATCCTCGACGGACATATCGTTCTGTCTCGTGAACTTGCTTCTAAAGGACATTACCCTTCTGTTGATATATTAGAGAGTATTTCAAGATTAATGATTCATATCGTGGATAATGAACATTTGAATAATGCTAAAAAAATAAGAAAAATCCTTGCAGTGTATAAAGAGGCTTATGACTTAATAAATATCGGTGCTTATGCAAAAGGAAGTAATCCTGATATAGATTACGCTATTGATATGATTGATAAAGTGAATGCTTTTCTTGTTCAGGATATTAATGAACATTACTCTTTTGATGAAACAGTTAAAATGCTGAACGCTATTTTTAATAATGAAAATTTAGATAATCCCGATAAAAATAAAGAGGTAAACAATGGCAAGAAAGTTTCAGTTTCGTCTACAAAAGTTGCTTGAAATTCGTGAGCATAAAGAGAAATTGATAAAAAATGAACTCGGTAAGGCTATGGCTAAACGAGTTCGAGAAGTAGAAAAGAAAAATCAAGCACTCGCTAATATTGAACTAAATTTGCAAAAAATGAGAGAGGAAGAAAATAATAATACTCTATCTGTTAATAGATTAATGCAGTATCAGTCTTATTTGAAAAAGTTAAAATATGATATTGCAGAACAGGATAATATTATTTCAATTATAGATGAGGAGATTGCTATGATTAACAAAAAATTAATTGCTGCAAGAAAAGATAAGAAAATACTTGAAAGATTGAAAGCAAGAAAAAAGGATGTTTATATGTATGAAATGAATAAAGAAGAACAGAACTTTTTTGATGATATCGGTAATGTTGAATTTGTAAGAAAGATACGAGATTACAAAAAACTTGATGCAAAAGCAAAACAGGAAATACCAATAAAATATAAAAATGCTAATTTAAATAATGTGGATTTTATTCACCAAATATATCAGGAAGTATTCGGGGGAATGTAATTATGATGTCTATAAACGGTAGAATCAGGGATATTCAGATAAGAATAAAATCGATTCAGGAAAGGTTTTTACCTGCTAAGAAAAATGTGAATGCTGGTTATTCCAGATCCTTCAGTGATACAATTGCAGATATGCAGGAGAGAATCTATGCAGATAACTTTTCTGAGAACGGTAAAGTTGTGAATTTAAGTAAATATGATAACATCATAAAAAAGGCATCTGAAAAGTATTCGGTATCAGAATCTCTTATTAAAAGTATTATTAAACAGGAATCAAATTTTAACAGTAAAGCAGTTTCTCCTAAAGGTGCTAAAGGTTTAATGCAGCTTATGCCTGAGACAGCTAAACTTCTTGGTGTTAAAAATGTATTTAATCCGGAAGAAAATATAAACGGCGGAGTTAAGTATTTAAAGATGCTGCTTAATAAATTTAACGGAGATGTTGTAAAGGCTCTTGCTGCTTATAATGCCGGACCGAAAGCTGTAGAAAAGTATAATGGTGTTCCTGATTATGCTGAAACTAAATCTTATGTTAAAAATATTTTAGAAAATTTGGGTAGTTTTTAATATGGCAAAGAAAAAGAAAGGTTTTAAAACAAGAGAAGAAACTAAGAAAATTATTAATCTTTTATTTTTGAATCTGTTTTTGTTTTCATCCGGAATGCTGTGGCTTGATTATCTGGGTATTATTAATATTAAAGAAAATATTTTTCCACAACTTGCTAAAATTCCGATTATAAGTTATGTTGTTCCTAAACGAGAAGCAGATAAAAACCTGTTGGAAAAAGTGGAAGCTGAAAAATTGAAAATGTTTAAAGAGATAGAATGGAAAAAATTAAAAGATTTTGAAAAAAAATTAAATGAAAAGAAAATAGAACTTGAAAAAAAAGAAGCTGAACTTCAGGAAAAAGAGCAGGAGCTCGTATCAAGAGAAAAATATATCGATAATAAATATAAAGATAAAGAAACCTATGAACAGAAAATTGCTCAGCAGGCTAAATATTTTGTCGGTATGCGTCCTGAAGATGCTGTTAAAAGATTAACTGAACTTGATGATTTAACTGTTATTGATATCCTGAAAGAGATTGAACGCGAAGCTAAAGAACAGGGAAAACAGTCTATTGTCCCTTATTTTTTAAGCCTTATGGACCCGAAAAGAGCTTCTACCATTCAAAGAAAAATGTTAATTGTCGAAGAAGATAATAGTACTGTATTTTCAACAAATCAGTAGAACGGAGGTAATGTTTTGAATATTTTTTTGAATACAAATCTGAAAAAAACAGAAGAGCCTGTTAAAAGAAATTCTTCGAGCGATATAAAGAAAGGTGATAAAAAGAATGACTTTAAAAAGTTTCTTGTCGATACTGCTGAAAAATTGAAAAGTAAAAATAAAACAAAAAATATTAAAAAAAATAAATCTGCAGATACAGATAAAAAAATTAAAGATGTAAAGCATGATTCTGTACTTAAAAAAGAGATTAATAATCTGCTGGAATTTATAAAAACTCTGGACCCTGCTTTGTTTAAAAAATTATCTGCTGAGTTTCATAAACTTATGAATAATAAAACTGAAAATAAAAATGTTAAATTGCTCGATTTTGCTGAAAAATTAAAAAATATAGTTGAAAATCTTCTTGATAATGATAAAAACAGTTTGAATGCTGTTCTGCATTTAAAAAATAATGATAATAAAACTGTAGAGAAAAATAATAATTCAGATTCAAACATCAAAACAGAGGATGTTAAACCTGAAGATAATGTTAAACTGAATAAAAAAATTAAAGTAATAGATAAAAGAAAACATATTCAGAATGCTAAGAATAACAGTGTGAAAGATTCTGTTTCCGAAAATAAACATAAAAATGCTTCTCCAATGGATAAAAAAATAGATTTTAATAACCGGTTCAGTAATTCGCAGAATATTAAGGATTTTAAAGAATCCGTATCCGTAGAAAAATCGCATTCTTTAAGTAAAGCAGAAATTAATAAAATGATAGACCATATTGTTCAAAAAGGAAAAATTATTTTATCTGAAGGAAAAAGTGAAATAATGCTGAAATTAAAACCTGAAAGTCTGGGAAATATGCTGCTTAAATTACAGATTGATGATAAAGGAAAATTGGAAGGAAAAATAGTTGTAAATAATATGATGGCTGAAAAAGTTATTAAAGATAATATAGCACAGTTGAAAGTGTCTTTTCAGAATATGGGAATGGAAGTAGGTGATTTTAGCGTTAATGTTAATGAAAGTATGAATTTTAGTAATCAGGAAAGAGAACAGAGATTTAGTTTTGATTCCCGAACATTTAATAATAATCTTAAATCTGATTTAATTAATCCTGATTTTCTTGTTTCGAATGAATATGCAGTTGAAAATCATTATCTGACAGATTGGCTTGCTTCTAATGTAAATATTACGGTTTAAAAGGTGAAGTATGGATAACAATATAAGCGGTTTAAGTAGTGTTAATATTAAGAATAATGCTGTAAAACAGAATGTTGCTAAAAAAGCAAAGGACCTTGGTAAAGATGAATTTTTAAAATTGTTGGTAACACAACTTTCTCATCAGGATCCTTTAAAGCCAATGGAAGATAAAGCTTTTATTGCTCAAATGGCACAGTTCAGTTCTTTAGAGCAGATGATGCAGATTAAGAACAGTTTAAATGATATGAAAAAAGGTTTTGTCGCAAATCAGACTTTTGCTTTTCTTGGAAAAACTGTAAGAGTAGTTGATTCTACAACAGGTAAACAAACAATCGGGAAAGTTACAGAAATAAATATGAGTAATCCCAATGTGCCGAAATTAAAAGTAAACGGAAGGTTATATCTGTTAAAAGATGTAGCCGGTATAGTTTTAGATGAAGGAAAAAATTCAAGTGCCGATATAAAAAATAAAGAAACTATAAAAAGAGAGGTGAAATAGTTATGATGCCGTCATTGTATTCTGGTGTATCAGGTTTAAAAAATCACAGTATTAGAATGAATGTTATTGGTAATAATATTTCTAATGTAAATACTTACGGATTTAAATATTCGCGAGTTACTTTTCAGGATATATTATATCAAAATTTTGGAGGCGCAGCAGCACCTACTGAAGATAAAGGCGGTGTAAATCCGAAACAGTCCGGTCTTGGTATGCAGGTCGCAAGTATTGATAAGATTTTTACAGAAGGTAGTATTCAAACAACAGGTAAAAACACAGACCTTGCAATTCAGGGCGAAGGCTTTTTTATACTTGGTCAGGGTGATAAAAGATTTTATACGCGAGCAGGTACTTTTGATGTTGATAAAGACGGAACACTGGTTAATCCTGCAAACGGTTTAAAAGTATTGGGATGGCAGGCTGTGCCTGATGCTAACGGTATACCGAGAATAGATTCTTCTACAGATGTCGGAGAAATAAAGATTCCTGTTTACGGAAAACAACCTGCTAAAGCCACTACTGAAGTTAAATTTAAAAGCAATCTTAATTCTACTCTACCTGTAATAAATCCTAATATGACTGAAGCAGAAAGAGCAGCTGCTACCTGGAGAACTTCTATT
>CAYQNP010000087.1:0-4636 GCA_964418785.1 uncultured Spirochaetia bacterium
ATAAGCAAGTGGGGGACACTTATTGTATCACTACGGGGACGGAGGATGACATTGTGTGTTTTGCGGTGGCAAGTAATCATTCTCCTTAATGTCATTCCGAACCGAGTCCGGTGAAGCAGGACGAGTGTGAGGAATCCGAGTAAATTGTCATTCCGAACGTACTTCATTATGTCATTCCGAACGAATGTGAGGAATCACTCTATTATGTCATTCCGAACCGAGCGCAGCGAGCGTGAGGAATCTTATATCCGAATTGAACAGGGTAATGATTTCTCGTCATACGGCAAAGCCGTATTCCTCGAAATGACATAGGGAGAAAGTTGAAATGACAGAAAAAGCGCCAAAATGACAAAGAAGAGGTTGAAAAGATAGGAAAAAGCATCAAAATGTCAATGAAAGAATTAATAAAGTTTTGCACCGTCCCCTTTTTTACCAAGAAAAGTTTTTTTGAATTCCGCAGCAATTGAGTTCCAGTTGTAATGCTGTTTTATAAATTTTGCCGCTTTTTTTTCTCTTCCGTCGCTGTAATTTGTTTTTAGCAGATAATCTATTTTCTTTAAAAACTCGTTTATATCATTTTTAGTTTGATATGTATATTTTTTAAATAGTTTTAATTCTCCTACAGAATTACATACTACTCTTTTTTGTAATGCCAGATATTCTCTTATTTTCATATAAGAACGATAATAATTAACTTCTTTATCTTTATAGTAAGCAATAAGCACATCTGCAATTAGCAGATAATGTACAATTTCAGCAGGCGCAAGATAATCAGTAAACATTATCTTTTGTATGTGATTTTTTTCAGCAAGGTGTTTGAAATATTTCAACATTGGTCCGCCACCTGCTACTATGAAAAAATAATTGCGTCGGCTTAGTATATTATTTATATTGTTCAAAATTATGTCCAGGTCTGATGCAATATTTAAGTGTGCAGAGTATACTATGATTTTTGTGTTTCCTGTTAACTTGAATTTTTTAATAATACTTTCTTTTAATCCGTTTTTTCTGTTTTTTTTGTTGAATATAGAAAAGTCTACTCCCTGTAATAATGGATAAAGTTTGTCTTTCTGCACTTTAAATTCATTTTGAATGTAATCTATTAAATTATCATTATGAAAGGTAATAAAATCAAAATATTTAGGAAAAGGTTTTTGCAGTAATTTTGAAATTTTTGTTATTAATCCTTCTCTATAACCAAAATCAACATCATCAATATCAACGCCTATTTTTATATTAGTAAATATTTTTTTTAATAATAGAGGGATTAGAGTATTTGGATACGGTTTTATTGCAAATCCGTATTTAAAATTATATTTGAAAACATAAAATGTATTTGTAAAAAGGGATAGCATAAAATCAAGCATAAACGGCATAGAAAATGGTGGAATAATAAATTTCACGCTGACATTATTTTTTAATAAAGCATCACTGAAATATTTTGCGCGCAAATAACAGCCGCTGTTTTTAGGGAGAGATGAAAATATTAAAATATCGTATTTTTTTTTCATCGTACCATTTTTTTTAATAACAAAGCTTTAATTCTGCCGAGTATTTTTATAAAACCTTCAATATTCCATTTCCAATCAAACAACCTGATTTTTTTTAACAAATAGCCCGGTCTTAAAATAAGTTTTCTATATACATATGCTCTTAATTTTATTAAGTCATCTGCTGATAACTCTTTAGTTCTTATTACAGGAGCAGGGGATAATGGTGAATACTTCTCCCAGTCTTCTGTTAATAATAAATTGTTAGTTTTATAATATTCGAATATTTCCGTATTGGGAAAAGGTGTAGCAAATGTAAATTGAGTATAAAAAGGATCAACTTCTTTTATAAATTTAATGGTTTCATTAATAGTTTCGCGTGTTTCACCTGGAAGGCCTAAAATTGCCATGCCGTAAAACAGAATTTTGTTTTTGTGTAATAATTTTGCTGCCCTGCGTATATCATTAAGTGTTATTCCTTTATGTATGTCTTTAAGGATTTTTTCAGAGCCGCTTTCTATTCCTAAAGCCATTTCTTCGCACCCGGCTTTCTTCATTAATTTAAGCATATCATCATGGATTAAATTTGCTCTTGTGCAGCTGACCCATTTAAGGTTTAGTTTCTTTTTTATCATTAATTCAAGAGTTTCCATAAAAACATCTTTTTTTAATCCTATTAAGTCATCGAAAAACAGAAAACTGTTTAATCCCATATCCTTTTTTAACCATTCAAGTTCAGCCACTACATTTTCAGCTGAGCGAAATCTGTGTCCCATTCTTGCATAGGCACAAAAAGTACATTGATATGGACACCCTCGAGAAGTAATAACTGTTGCAAATGGCGAGTCAAGTACTCCGGTATGATATGGTTTAAGATTTGGCAGCATATCATACGCAGGAAACGGTATTTTATCAAGATCTTTTATTATTTCTGCTTTCTCAGTTGTTATTATCTCATCGTCTTTTTTGTAACTTATTCCTCTGATTTTTTCAGGATTATTAATGTTTTTTATAATGTCAACTATTATATCATCCATTTCGAAATTTACAAATATATCAATAAAAGTATATTCTGTAAGCAGCTGCTTTTTCAGCCAGTCAACATCAGATATTATTTTGTTTCGTAAAATAAGTTTTGAATTGTATCTTATTTTCAGTTCTTTAAGAAAGGCAAGGTCTTGTTTTTGAGTATCAAACCCTATTCGTGATATAATAATTTCAGGTTTAAAATTATCGGCAATATTAATTACTTCAGAAAATGATAAATTGAATCCGTTAGCATCAATTAATGAAACAGTGAAACCTTCTTTTCGCAGAACAGCAGCTGTGTATAGAAGATTAAGAGGCGGATATACTGCCCCCATATCTTTGTGCTCATATCTTTCTTCTCGAACTACAGGATACCCGTCAACTCTTGGCGGGTTTATTACTAATATTTTCATTTTCTTAACACCTATTCTTTATATTTTACCAATGACTTTGGAACCCACCATTCAGTTACATCAATTCCCGGATATAAATTATAAACTTTAGTATTTTGAAAACGCCTGTTGACAGCAATAAGACTCATATTACAGAATAAAAAGGTATATGGCTGTTCATCGTGTAAAATTCTGTGTATCTCTTTGTACATTGCAACGCGTTTTTCTGTATTAAATTCCATCCGTCCTTTCTCGATAAGTTCATCAACTCTTTTATTTTTAAAGCCAACGAAATTAGAGCCCTTTTGGGCTTGAGATGAATGCCATATTTGATATGGATCCTGTTCAACTCCCATACTCCATCCTAATGTTACTGCATCAAATGTTCTATTGTCTAATTGTTGTATAAAAGTAGCCCATTCCAGAGATTTTATGTCAACGATTATTCCTGCTTTTTTAAAGTTCTCTTTAATTATTGTTGCAAGCTGTTCTGCAAATTTAGAACCGGATGAGATTAAAAATGTAAATCTGAAATCAACACCGTCTTTATCCAATATCCCGTCATTGTTGCTGTCTACCCATCCTGCCTCTTTTAATAGTTTCTTTGCTTTCGATATACTATATTTATACGGTTTTACGGTTTTATCATAATATTTACTGAAAAAGTAAAATGGACCAGTGGTTATATTGCCGAGGTTATATAATATGTTTTTTAAAATAGCCCGCCTGTTTATTAAATGGGTTAATGCCTGTCTTACGCGTTTATCCTTAAAATAAAATCTTTTTAAATTCCATGCTATGAAATTATAGTTTGGGGTATAATATTTTAATTTTCGTAAACGGGTATTAAATAGAGTAGTTGAAGTTTGTTTTACCCATTGAATAGGTCTAAGCCCTGCAAGGTCAATATCTCCTCGTTTTAATAATTGCAGTCGCACTGTATCATCTGTGATTATTTTAAATACTATTTTATTTATATAACTCTTTTTTCCCCAATAATCAGGATTGCGCTTTATAACTATTTCTTTTCCTGTTTCCCATTTTTCAAATATATAAGGACCAGTTCCTATAGGATGTCTGTTATTCGGATGCGTATTAAAATCTCCGTTTTTAAAAATGTGTTCAGGTACAATGGGCATCCCGCCGCATATCTCTAATGCAAGAAAATACGGTTTACTGTATGTAAAACGAACTGTATACTTATTTATCATTTCTACTTTTTTTATGTCTCTGTAATAATTTCTGAGATGTGGCGAGTCAACTTTAGGGTCCATTATTTTTTTATAAGAGAAAATAACATCTTTTGCAGTAAATTCTTTGCCATCCTGCCATTTAATCCCTTTTCTGAGATAGAATGTAAATTTGAGTTTATCTTTAGATATAGTCCATCTCTCTGCAAGTAAAGGCTTCATTTCAAATGTTTTTTTGTCTCTTTCTAAAAGTGTTTCATAAATAAACCCATTGATTACACTTTCGTAAACATCTGTAGCAGTTATAGGATTTAAAGTTGCAGGCTCTGCACTTAGAGAACGGACCAGCCAGTCCCCTTCTACTGGTTTGCCTATTCGCGTATAACTGTTCTCTACATCTTTTGTAAAATTGTTTTTGCCGCATGATATAATAAATGTTAATGTTATTATTAGAATTATTATTTTTTTCATATTCCACCTCGATTTATAATTAAATATGCTAAGTACATTATATATGTAATTAGTAAAATTAAAG
>CAYQNP010000088.1:0-3164 GCA_964418785.1 uncultured Spirochaetia bacterium
TATTGGTATAAATGTTATGGCTCGAGGTCTTGTTATCCCTATTGATGCAGACAAGAAGCCGACTGTTATAGGTTTTGGTATTGGCTGGGAACCGGATTTATTGCCTATTTTATCAACTAAAGTTATGATAGATTACCATTTAATGTCTAATTTCCCTATGTTGCCGACAATTTCTTCAACTTATCCTAATGTTAATATATCTTTTAATATGATTCCGTTTATAACACCTTATGCTAATATAGGGCTTTCTTATACAAAACTTACTACAGATATAACTGTGTTAGGTCAGACAGCATCTTTTGAAGTAAGCGAAGTTAATATGCATGCTGCAATAGGTGTACAGGTTCCATTTGTTACTCTTGAGGTTGCAGTTGCTCCTGTTATTACTTATTCAATTAGTGCCGGGTTTTCTTTTTAATTTAAATTGGTTTAAATAAATTATTTTCATAGGCATCAATACTAACATTGATGCCTATGAAAATTAAGAAGAGGGGCAGTGAGTGTTTTTTGTTAATCATTATAATGTTGTGTAGGAGTAAATAATGATTCTGCAATATTATGTGTATTTAATGTCATAATTTTTCTTCAGTCCTTTATAAATTGGTTGAAAAGACGCTCTGCTTCCATTCTTAATTTTTGATGATTAATTAAGAAAAAACTTGATTTTTAATTTTTTAAACTTATATTATAATAAAATGAAGAAAATTTTACTATATTTATTTATGCTGCTTGTTTGGGGGATAAATAGCGGGTATAGCAGAGGTGTTGCAGCGGGAACAAGAATTACCAATTGGGCAACTATATCGTATACTACAGGAATATTCACAAAACATGCAACAAATTATATTTCTACAAATGTAATGGCAGTATATGGTGTAAGTGAAGTTGGAGGCATTACAAATGGCTATACTTATGCAGGCGGAACAGTAGACTTTACTTATTATATTACGAATAATGGAAATACCGATATGCGTGTAAATATAATCTTGAGTAATTTTTCGATGAATGGCGGTTATAGCGGTTCAGCCTGGATAGCTTCATATTCAACGAATTCATCTTTTTCCTCTGTTACAAGTATAACAGGTACTGCTCAAATTGCAAAAACAAATACATATAGTATAGGCGTAAATGAAATTTTTCCTTTTTATTTAAGGATTTTTACTGCAGCAGATGCTGTTTCAAGTGATTGGGGATATATGCCTGTTTTAGTCAGTGTTTCAAATAAGGGTAATTACATTGTGCATTACACCAATGATTATGGAGAGTATTATGGCGGATTTACAAACAGAATAATATACCCGCGTGTTACTATACAGGCTCCGTTTATAACATTAAGAAAAACTTTAAGTGTTTCTAATATGCCGGTTTATCTTGCATCAGGTGGATTGACAAATATTCCTGTGCCTGATGCTGTTATAACATATACGAACTATTACGATAATGACGGCAATGTATCTGCTACTAATCTGGTTATAATTGATAGAATTCCTTCTCATACTGATTTTATAATAGGCTCAGTAATGTATTCTAATTACACCGGCGGAACATTAACTGTCAGATATTACGATTCAAATAATAATTTGTATATTCCGACAGGGGCTTCTGGTGATACAGATTCAAATATAAGAAGAATAGAGTTCAGTTTTGAAAATGCGCAGGCAATAGGATCTGACGATAATAGTGAAGGTACAGATGTCTACGGAACTGCAGACGGTGAATTCCCGGATGCTGATGCAGGTTGGGTCGCATATAAAGTGATTGTTCATCGGCGAGAATAAAAGAAGATAGAGGCTTAAATGAAAAAAGTTATTTTATCTTTAGTTATATTAATAATGTTCTCAACAGCAGGTTTTGCACAGTTAACAAATAATAGTTTATGGTACTGGCAGGGTAGGGTTAATTCAACTCTGTTTAACTTTACCAATAATACTTCATTAATAACTAATTTCTATAAGTTTGTAGTTGTGCAGCCTCTTGTAAATAATCAGAATATATTCCCGGGAGATACATATTATTTAAGATTACAGATTCATAATGTAGGAAGTAAAGATGAAACAAATGGAGTTTATATAAACAGCAGCTGTAATGATTCTGCAGTAAGCATGAGTATATACAATGATGTTAATCCTGCTGACGGCAGTAGTTTTAACAGTACTGTGGATGTTGTAAATACATCAAATAAATCTCCTGCAATATTATCCGGAAATAACTGGTACTATTTTCTCAGGGTAAATGTTCCTGATAATTTTACTGGTACGGAATTTACTGTTTATGTAACAAACACAGGAAGTGTTGGTACATCCCCGTTTCCTTATAAAGTAATAATAAGCAATACTTTTACAGTTGTTCATCAGAATGTACTTGTTCAGGAAGCCAATGACGGAATCCATTCAATTACAGTATTTGACGGGAGTGAGCCGCTTGGTAATCTTGATGTAAAAGTCTATGTTCGTATTGAAGGAACAGTTATAGATACTTCAAGTGTGAGATTATATTATGATGTAGATGCTATTCCGGACGGAAGTACGCCTAATGGTACTACTTCAAGAAACAGGATGGTAAACTTATCTAAGGAAGGCAGTTTCTGGGTAGGTACTATACCTTTTACTGATCCTGAAATAAAAACCGGAAAGACTGTTAATTTTATTGTATCTGCTGACGGGCATACTTATTATAGAACCGGTACAACTCCGTGGAGTTATGTTGTAAAAGAGTATTCTGTTCAGCCTCAGGAAGGCAAGAATACTATCAGTATTAATAATAAATTTAATCCTTATAACGGTGAGACATATCATATAATATATAAATTAAACAGAAATTCTTTTGTAAATGTAAGTATATATAATATAAGAGGTGAACTTGTAAGACAATTAAAAAACAAATATGAGTCTTTTGGTAAGTATACAGTGGAATGGAATGGAAGGAATGATGAAAATAATCTTGTATCTATGGGGCTTTATCTTGCTGTTGTATCTACCGAAGATTATAATGAGATAAGAAAAGTAATTGTTATAAAGAGATAAAAATGAAGAATAAGATTTTATCAATTATAATTGTTTTATTTATACCTGTATTTTTATATGGAGTCGATGCAGGGGTAAGCGGCGGAACATTTTTAAAATTGATTCCAAGCAGTAGAATTATTGGTTTAGGGGAAGCCTTTA
>CAYQNP010000089.1:0-2945 GCA_964418785.1 uncultured Spirochaetia bacterium
TACAGATTTTTAGTATATATAATATTAGTTTTTTTAACAGAATAAGACAAAGTTCTATTCCCCGGATCTGCATATATATCATCAGCATAGCCTATATTTTCAATTCCAATATTATTATTCAGCACAAATGCCGGTTCTGTATTTCCGTTAAACATTATCAATTGAAAGATGAGATCAACAGAACTGCTGCCGCTATCCGGAACATTAACAGGTGAAACAGAATCTAAAGCCAAACCGTCATTTGTCTGACCAACCACATTATTATTATACAGCACAAAATTTGTATATTTTAGAACATAAACAGCTGCTTCACTGCTGAAATCACTATCATAAGTTTTATCATTTATAACAGCGTGAGCTTTTATTTTCACATAATAAGTTTTATGATTTACAATAGGATTATTATTCGAATCTTTATATAAAATAATACTGCTTTCAGCGGAGCCGTCTTCATAACAGCCGCTGTACCACAAAGGGAAAGTAGGATAACCTCCTGTATTATTTTTAACAGCCGCAGTATTATTATCAATATGATTATCGCTTATATAAATATTATATCCCTGGAATCCCTCTTCTCTATTATTTCCGTAAAACTTTACTTTTATACCATTTTTATACGATAAAGCGTTTACAGCAACAGGTGTATTAATAACTCTATCCGGTGCAGTTATTTCCTGACTGCAAGAAAAGAAAGAAGCAATTAAAACACCAGCAAAAAGCGGTTTAAAAAAAATTTTCATAATTACTTTACTTTTTGTTTATTAGCGGGTTCACCGCCGATTGTAACAATTTTTTTAGAAGAAATATGTGTATTTTTCTTAAGAGCGATTTTAAGCACCTGATCCATATTTTCAACAAAATAAAACTTAATTTTTTTCTGAATCTGTTTTGGAATTTCTTCGAAATCTTTTTTATTATCCAGAGGTAAGATTATTTCAGAGATATTAGATCTATGAGCAGCGAGGACTTTTTCTTTCAAGCCGCCGATTGGCAGCACTTTACCTCTTAGAGTAACTTCACCTGTCATAGCAACTGTTTTCCGCACAGGAATTTTAGAGAGGGCGGAAATCAGGGCAGTAGCAATAGTAATACCTGCAGAAGGGCCGTCTTTAGGAACAGCACCTTCAGGCACATGAATATGTATATCAGTATTCTTATAAAAATCAGCAGGGATTTTATACGGTTCTGTTTTAGAGCGGGCATAAGAGAGAGCAGCCTGTGCTGATTCCTGAAAGACTTCGCCGAGTTTTCCGGTCATAATAAGTTTACCTGTACCGGGGACAACAGACACTTCAATTGCAAGTATATCACCGCCGGCTTCAGTCCATGCAAGGCCTGTTGCTACTCCGATTTCATCTTTCTTTTCAGCTTCTCCGTACCGAAATTTTATAGGACCTAAAAACTTACTTACAAGTTCAGGTGTAAAAGAAATTTTTGTATCCTTTCCTTCTTCCACTATTTTCTTTGCTGCTTTACGGCTCAAAGCAGCTATTGTTCTTTCCAGTTCACGAACACCTGCTTCTCTGGTATAATATCTTATAATATGAAGTATTGCTTTTTTAGGGAATTTAACATTATCAGAATTAAGGCCATGCTCTTTTAACTGTCTTGGAATTAAATACCGGGTAGCGATATTGACCTTTTCATCTTCAGTATAACCTGAGAGGAAAATAAGTTCCATTCTATCCAGCAAAGGTTTAGGTATAGGCTGTAAAGAATTTGCAGTAGTAATAAAAAACACATCAGAGAGGTCGAACGGCACTTCGATATAATGATCCGAGAAGGCGCTGTTCTGTTCCGGGTCAAGGACTTCCAGTAACGCAGAAGACGGATCTCCACGAAAATCAGTACTCATTTTATCAATCTCATCAAGGAGGAAAACAGGGTTTTTAGATTTTGCTTTTTTAATTCCCTGAATAATTCTGCCTGGCAAAGAGCCGACATAAGTTCTGCGATGGCCTCTAATTTCAGCCTCGTCTCTGACTCCGCCTAATGATACACGAACGAAATTTCTGTTTAAAGCCCTTGCTATTGATTTTCCGAGTGAAGTTTTACCCACACCAGGCGGGCCGACAAAGCATAATATCTGACCGCGAATTCTCTCTACTAACTGCCTTACAGCTATGTATTCAAGTATACGCTCTTTTACTTTTTTTAATCCGTAATGATCTTCATCTAAAATCTTTGCAGCTTCTTTAATATCTTTTTTATCATCTGTCTTTGTATTCCAGGGCAAATCTACAAGCCAGTCTATATATGTTCTTATAACTGATGCTTCTGCAGACATTAACGGCATCTTTTCAAGTCTGTGTATCTCTTTATTTATCTTTTCCTTTATTTCTTTCGGGAGTTTAAGTTTTTTGATTTTTTTCTTTAATTCTTCTACTTCATCAAGATAATCGCCTTTATGTCCAAGTTCTTTTTTTATCTGTTTTAACTGCTCCTGCAGGAAATATTCTTTTTGTGTTTTTTCAATATTTTTTCTTACTTTCTCGTGAATATTTCTTGAGACCTTTGCCATTTCAATCTCATTTGCAATAACAGTTGAAAGTTCTTTAAATCTTTTTACAGGGTCAAAAATTTCCAGAAGTTTCTGCTTAATCTGGGGTTTAGCAGGCAATTGACTTAAAATTAAATTCGCTACATATTCCGGAGATTCTGAATTAGTCAAAGCTATCACAGTCTCTGCAGGTACTCTTTTATTATATTTTAAATAACTCTCAAACAGCTGTATAACATCACGCATTAACACTTCAAGTTCAAGTTCTGAATCAGGACTTATCTCTATTACAGGTTTAGAGCATACAGCACTTATATATCCCTTTTTCTCTTTAAACTTATCTATTTTTACTCTAAAATCTCCTTCAACAAGCACTTTCATTGTTCCGTCAGGAATTTTTAATATCTGGAGGATATCAACAACAGTTCCTACTTTATAGAGGTTA
>CAYQNP010000090.1:0-8297 GCA_964418785.1 uncultured Spirochaetia bacterium
AAGAAAAAGAATTAAAGAATAATTTATAATTTATATTGTGAAATGTCATATCAAGAAAGATTAATGTTATGCCTATTTGTATAAAAGTATGAATTTTAAGTTTAAATATAATAACAATAAAAAAGATAATAAGCCATAAAACAGTAAAGACTGCATAAAAAGTAAAATCACTTTTTAATTTTAAAAACGAATATAATATAGGTAACAAGAATAAAATAAAGTTTAAGTATTTTTTCATTTAATAATCCTTTTTAATAGTATTTTAAAATTTGATATTATGTTATTATATTTAGCAGAATAATGAAAATACTTTAATTTTTTTTCTGCTTCGAGTTGTCCCAGTTTAATAAACTCATCGATTCTCGACACATCATACCAGTCTGCTTTTTTAAATTCAGGGTGTATAACTATATCTGCAGCCAGTAATTGAAGTTCTGTCAGGATATCGCTTGTAATTTCATCAGAAGAAAATAATATTTCCAGACCGTTATGATTTTTAATAGAAGGTATAGTAGTTTTTTGACTAACATCAACAGCAATAACAAAAGGGATACCGGATTTTCTTATAACAGAAGCAGGAACTTTTTCAGCCCATCCTCCGTCAATTAATAACATCTTTTTATAACTTACAGGTTTAAATATTCCCGGGATAGCACAGCTTGCCATAACAGCCTTAATTAGAGAACCTTTTTCAAGTACTACTTTTTTTCCTGTTTTTATATTAAGTGTAACGGTTTTAAACGGAATTTTAGTATCTTCAATATTTATATCTGGAATTATTTGCTTTAGAAGTTTTTCAAACTGTTTATTATCAAAAATATTTGTATTATTAAGCATTTTCCGATAGAAATTAAATTTTACATAGGTATTTTTTAATTTATCTATAAAGGATTTATCTTTTTTTTTCTCCACGACATTTAAGCCCAATTTTTCAAATTCATCGGAATCAATAATTTCTTTAAATTTATATATAAGGGAATGAACAGAATCATATTTACCGGAGGCAAAAGCAGCTCCGACAATAGCGCCCATACTTGTACCGGCTATTAAAGCAGGAGTTATATTATATTTTTCGAAAATTTTAAGAACACCGAGGTGGGCAAAGCCTCTTGCTGCGCCGCCGCCTAATGCTACTCCGATTTTCTTATTTTTCACCTGAATAACTCCGTTTTTTATTTAATTTTATACTTTATAATTCAATTGTCAAGCAGATATAATGGGGACGGTGCAAAACTTTATAAACATTTATTATTATTTGAACCAGATATTATTCCGAACTGTACCAATTATGTTATTATGAATTGCGCAAAGCGGTTGTGATGGGCCTTTCAGAGAATTGCATACGCTCGAAATGATAAAGAAGGGGAAACCCGAAATGAGAGATAAAGTTAAGAAAGAGAGAAAGTATATAAAGTATTGCACCGTCCCCAATTTTTTCCCCCGTGGTAACGATCTATTAGCTCATCGACAAAATTTTTGTAAATTTTTATTGACAAAAAAATATATATCTGTATATTACTTTGCAAAAATATTAGCGGCCGTCGTAAAGTGGTATTACCTCAGCCTTCCAAGCTGAAGTCGTGGGTTCGATTCCCATCGGCCGCTCATTATTATTATGAGAAGAGGCATACTTTTATTTATTATAAGCGGGCTTATTTTATTTAATCTTTCCTGTTTTAAATCAAAAGAAGAAATTGCACGCGATAAAAAAGAGGCTAATAGTCTGATTAAACATGCTGATAAACTGTTTTTTGAAAATAAATTTGTTGAAGCACTTTCTATTTATGATGAATCTTTAAAAATATATGATTTTAAAGACGGTATTATTTACTATAAACTTGCATTCTGCTATGACAAGGGCGTGAAAGATTATAAAAAGGCTGAGAAATATTATGATAAATCAATAGAAACTCTTTCTTTGCAACTCGATAAAACAAAGGTAAAATATCTCGCTGCTGATTATTTTAATTTAGGAATTATAGCATTAAAACAGGGAGATGTTGCAAAGAAAAATAAGTATTTTGCAAAGGCTATTCCATTATTAAAAGAAATTCTTAATAATGGAAATGCTGACGGCCTTGATCTGTTTAGAATCGGTTATTATTATTTTGATTTACAAAATTATGATGAAGCAATAAAATATTTCCTGAAAGCAGCAAAGGCTCTAAAAAAGGAGAATCCTTTCCATTTTTATTATGCAGGAGCTTATTTTAATATAGGTATTATTTACTGGAAACAGGAAGATATTAATACTGCTCTATATTACTGGAAATTGGCTCTTAAAATTGAGCCTAATAATGAGACTTATAAAGAATGGTATAATAAAGCTCTGCTTATAAAACAGGCTTCAAGCTAATATTATGCAGTCATTTTTTCTTAGTTTTAATAATCGTGATTTTATATTATATTTACTTTTAATTCTTATTGGCTTAATATATTTAACGATTAAACTTTACGGGAAACTTCAGCAGATTAATTTTAATGAAAAAAAAGTATTAATTTTTATTCGAACTTTAATCTGGATTATAATTATTGTCGTGCTTATGGAACCTGTTTTCAATCTTACTGTATCAAAAACAGATAAGAATAATTTGTTCGTTCTAATTGATAATTCCGCAAGTATGAATATAAAAGATAAAAATAATACGGCACGCATTGATAAGAGTGAAAATATTTTGCAAATAAATTCTTTGAAAAAACTAAAGAAAAAATTGAGTTTTCATTACTTTAAATTTAATTCCGGTATAAGTGAAATATTAAATGATTCAGAATTAAAAAATTTGACTGCATCAGGAACTTCAACAGAGATTGAAAATGCTTTTTATTACATAATGAACTCGGATAATGTGAAAAATTCATATATTTTATTATTGTCCGACGGTGTAAGTACTTCATATTTTGATGTTTATAAGATTATAAATATGCTTAAAAAACTTAATATAAAAGTTTTTGCAGTGAATCTTTTTTCAAACGAAATATTAAAAGATATATCATTAACTGATATATATTATCCGGATGAGGTGAGTATAAATTCGAAATTTAATATTGAGTTGAAAATTAATGCTGTAAATTACAATGCAATACGAACAAAAGTTCAATTATGGGTAAATGATAAATTGAAAAAGCATATACCTGTAATTTTGCATAATGGTATAACAAAAATTAATATACCGGTAGTTTTAAAAAAGAAAGGTATAAATAAAATACGATTTAAAATAAAAAAAGCAGCCGGAGAATCTGTCTTTGTAAATAATGAACAGACAGTATTTATCAGAGCTGTTAAGGATAAATTAAAAGTTCTTCTTGTATACGGAAAACCTTGCTGGGAATATAAGTTTTTGAAAAATTGTCTGGAATCAGATGCAGGTATAAATATTACTTCTTTTCTTAAACTTAAAAATAGTTCTTTAATAAAATTAAATAATATTAGTTTGAAAAATTTTGATCTGTTTATAATAGGGAATATAAAATATAGAGATTTACCTGCCGGTTTTGTTAATAGACTTATAGAGCGAATAAAATTATATGGTACTTCTGTATTATTCACAGGCGGTGAAAACAGTTTTAAAAACGGTGATTATCATATTTCTAAATTTAAAGATATTATACCTGTAAATTGGGACAAAGCCGGAGAAATATTTGAATCGGAATTTACACTTAAACCGACACCGGAAGGTATGCTTTCGGATTTTTTAAACAGTAGTATTCAATGGAATGCAATGCCGCCGTTTGATAAGATAAATATTATTAAGTCAGTTAAAAAAAATGCAAGGGTCTTGGCTGTTTCTTCTGTCCGTCCTGATTTTGTGGTTCTTGCTGTATCAAAATATAAACTTTCCCAAATAGCTGTTTTTACTGCATATCCTACATGGCAATGGGCTTTTCTAAATCTTGGAATTAATAGGGATACTTCAGACTATAATTTTTTTTGGCGCAGACTTGTTAGAGATCTGGTGTCAAACAGATTTTCCGGGTTTAATATCTTTACAGATAAACTTACATATAAAAAAGACGAAAATATAAAAATAAATCTTATCTCGGATAATAATTATTTTAATTCAGATAATATAAAAGTTAAATTATTTAGAAGAAAAAATAAAGAGTATGTTTTTGTTAAAAATATAGTGCTGTCTAAAAATAGTATAACTGATAATCTGTATGAAACAGAAATAAGTTTAGGTAATTACGGGGATTATAAAATTAGTGCATTAGTAAATAAAAAATATGCTGAGACTTTTTTTGTTGTGAAACAGCCTTTTAAAGAATGGAACCATATTGTGCCGGATAAAAATTTATTAAAAACTTTGTGTGCTTCTACAAAAGGAAAATATTTTGAAAGTATTAAGGATTTTAATATAAAAAAATATATTGATTTTAGGAATAAAAAGAAAAAGTATACTATAAGTACTGACCTGTGGAACAATTGGTTCATTCTTTTGATACTTGTCGGATTACTATCTGCAGAATGGTGGTATAGAAAGAAAAAAGGTTTATTATAGAATGCATGGTTTTAAAATCCGTAAAGCTAAATTAAGTGATGCTGATATTATTTCGAAGTTAGAAATTGATATATTTAAAAATTCTGCATGGTCTGTAAATAATATACTTTATGAAATAAGAAATAATTCCAATAATATATTTGTTGTTGAAGAGAATAATCAGGGAATTATCGGGTATATATTTATTCGTATAATAAAACCAGAAGCACATATTCTGAATATAGCAGTAGCAAAAGACTATAGAAGAATTGGAGTTGGGACTGAGTTGTTTGAATTCGGAATTGATTATATCAAAAAGAAAGGTTGCAAAGAAGTGTTTCTTGAAGTAAAAGAGAATAATACTGCTGCAAAAAGGTTGTATGAAAAATTCGGTTTTAAGAAAATAGGGATAAGAAAAAAATATTATGCTGATAATGAAAATGCTTTAATATATGCAGTTTATTTATAAATAGGTGAAGGAGAATTTATGATAATGAGAATATTATTTCTTTATCGATTGTTAATTGTAGACATTGAAAATAAGACAGAAATTCCCAAAAAACTTTTAAAATTTTAAAATTATTAGAGTCAACACTCCCCCTTTTCTCTTTTTTGCCTTTTTTAGCTCAGATTGGCGTAAAAAATTTAAAAATCAATCCTAAAAGTTAAAAAATTCTCTTTTTTCTCTTCTCTTCTCTTCTCTTCTCTTCTCTTCTCTTTCTTTCTTTTCTTAGTTTATAAAATAATATATTTTCAAAAAATTTCAAGCAAAATTATTTTTGGGAATTTCTGAAAATAAGAAAAAAAACTTGACAAATGAAAATAAGTTAGTAAATATAAACTAACAAAATTGGAAGATTGGAGAATTTTTTAAAATATTATTTTGCATCATATATATTAGACTATAAAATATATAAATTTTATTTTAAGGAGGAAAAAGATGAGTGAGATAAGAGTTGCTATCGCTGGAGTTGGTAATTGTGCTTCGTCTCTAATTCAAGGAGTAGAAATGTATCGGGAGCAGTATGAAAAAGAGAAGATTATCCCGGAAAAGATATCAGGTCTTATAACAACTAATTTCGGCGGTTATTATCCCTGGGATATTAAATTCGTCTTGGGAATTGATGTTGATAACCGCAAGGTTGGACATGATTTAAGTAAGGCGGTATTTGAAATGCCGAATTGTACCACTGTATTCTATAAGAATATAAAGAATCTGGATGCGCCGGTAATACAGGGATATATAATTGATAGTATAGCTCCGCATATGCCGGAATATCCTTTAAACAGAAGATTCGCTCCATTGGATAATATTGATACCGATGAGGATACAGCATGTGCAAGAATTGTTAAAGAATTAAAGGAAAAGAAAGTAGATGTGCTGGTTAATTATTTGCCTGTTGGAAGCGAAGAGAATACGAAATTTTATGCAAGATGTGCCCTTGAGGCAAAAATTGCATTTATTAATGCTATACCTGTATTTGTATCTCAGTTTTGGGGCGAAAAATTTAAGAAGGCAGGAATTCCTATTCTTGGAGATGATATAAAGTCTCAATTAGGAGCAACAATATTACATAGAGTAATAACAAGGTTATTTGAAGACAGAGGTATAAAAATTAAAAAGACATATCAGTTGAATGTAGGCGGAAATACAGATTTCTTAAATATGTTGGACAGAAAAAGACTTAAAAGTAAAAAGATAAGTAAAACAAATGCAGTAACAAGTCAGATGGATGAAGTTATTGCAGAAGAAAATATATATGTAGGTCCTTCGGATTATGTTCCATGGTTAAATGATAATAAAATTTGTTATATAAGAGTAGATGGAGAACATTATGGCGGTGCTCCTTTATATTTAGACTTAAAACTTTCTGTGGAAGATTCTCCGAATTCAGCAGGTGTTATCACAGATGCTATTCGTGCCGCTAAAGTTGCAATAGACAAGAAAATGGCAGGTCCTATTATAGAAGCTTCTGCTTATCTGTTTAAATCTCCTGTTAAACAATACGAAGATTCAGTTGCGCTCAGAATGTTAAAAGATTTCGCCGGAATAAAAGAATAAGATAAGTTTTAATTTTATAGTCGAGATACTGTGAATTTCATGGTATCTCGACTTGTTAAAAAAGCACAGGTGCTTTAAAAGGAAAATATGTTAATGAAGGCAACTACAGATAAGGTTTCAAGTATAGGGTTTGCTAAAAGAACTCTACCGATTGCAGCTGACATGGTATTGCTGCCGTTAATGTGGTTTGTAGAATTATATTTAATGAGTTATGTTAATATTAATGCAATAGCTGTATTCGGACTCGTGGCTCAAATAGTAATCCTGGCATTTACTTTCTTCTTTACTTTAAATGTAGGTAGTTCTATAATAATATTAAAGTATAAACAGACAAATAATAAGAAAGACAGTAATATGTTTTTTAGTCATACGGTTATAATTGCAGTGTATTTTTCATTATTTATAGGCTTATTATTTTATCTGTTTATCCCTTTTTTTACTTCTCGTTTGGGTAATAATACAGATACGATATATTTTCTTAAAATAGTTTCCTTATCATTACCATTTATGGGTTTTAATTTTATAGTTATAGGATTATTAAGAAGTTGTGGCGAGGGCGAAAAAAGTTTTACAATTAATTTAATTATTACTCTGGCAAATTTAATACCTATTTTCAGTTATTTTTATATTAAAGGCAAAACTTTTTTTGCATTTCACGGCATGAAAATAGCAGGATTTTCTTTGTTATTTTCGAGTGTCTTAGGTTCAGTTATTATAATTATACTGATGATATTGAATTTTTTTGAGTTTAGAATAAATGTAAGAGATTTTATTAAATTAAAGAAAGATGTTATAAAAGCAATATTTGTTAAAAGTTTTTATCTGGGCTCTGAGCAGATATTATGGGCTTCGGGACAAACATATTTGACTATACTTGCAGCATATTTTTCACCTGTTATCCTTGCTGCGCATAATATTGTTAGATCTATACAGTCACTCGTTACAATGATTTATCAGGGTATTGGTGTCAGTTTTTTTGTTCATTATAATGAAACTTCGGAAAAACTGCATCTTTTTAAGAAAGTGCTTAAACATACAGCAATTGTTGTACTTGGAATAAGTGTTTTTCTTCTTGTTTTTAATAATAATATTATAAGATTTTTTATAAATTCTACAGGTTACAATAAATTAACTGTTGCAGAATTTGTTAAGTATATAAAACTTGCTTTATTTATAATGTTAACATTTCAGATTTTTAAAGCTTTTAATATAATGGCCGGCTACGGTTTAAAGCAGATAGATCAGTTGAAATGGTTGTTGTTAATAACAGTTATATCTACTGTTATTTTTGTGTTCCTTGGAAGTCTTGTTTTAATACATCTATCCGTAAAACCTATAGCTATTATATGGATAATTATAGGCGCGGATGAGATATTTAAAGCAGTATTGAATGGTTATCGGTTTAAGAAGGAGGTTGCTTAATGCTTGATAAGTTGAGAAAATATAATGAAATTATATTCAGACCGTTTATAAAATTATTAAATACATTAAGAATAACTCCGAATATTTTAACTATATTCTCGTTAATTGGAGTAACCGTATCTGCTGTTATTCTAATTAAAGGAAATTTAATACTCGGCGGAATCCTGTTTTTATTATTCAGTTTTTTAGATTCTTTTGACGGAATGCTAGCAAGACTGACAAAACAGGTAACGAAATTTGGATCTTTTTTAGATTCAACTGTAGATCGATATAGCGAAGCAGTTATCTATCTCGGCATAATAATCTATTCTTTAAAATTTAAAGACAATTATAAT
>CAYQNP010000091.1:0-7017 GCA_964418785.1 uncultured Spirochaetia bacterium
CGTCAAATGTTCCGTTATCATCATAATATATCCTGAAATTTGTAAAATCTGTATCCCCTGCTCCTCCGCTATATTTTAACGATACCTTTATCCTGTCTATTATCATTGCTTCTGCTGCATTAGCGCTTAACTTTATGTATATCAGTTCTTTATCATTCTCTATACTCCTGCTTAAACTCGTTGATATTACATCCCCTGTGTCTATGTTTGTTATACTTAATTCGCCCGGAACAATTTTTATTATTCCTGTAATTGAAGTAATATTGGAAGCCACATCATTAATATAGGAACCACTGCCTCTTATATTATTTGGTTGAATAAAGGCTTTAATTCCGTCTCCGCTCACAAGAGACTTATGGTCAATAATAACAATGAAATTTGTTTTACAGTTCTCCTTTACAGACAACCCTACAGAGTTAAAACTTATATAATTAGTAAACAGAGCATCTGAATCAAGTATTCCCGCAACACCTTCCTGAGCAAACACAAAATCACCGATTGTGCCTATATCTTTATAAAGTCTGGCATTATAAAAATTTGTCGGATTTACACTGTTATAATAAACAAGGGACAAATTAATAGAATTAATATTTACATCTTCACCGGAACCTGCACTTATACTGAAAGCGATTATCTCTCTATCACTCTCGTCACTTGAAGTAAAATAATGTTTTGCAGCGTTATTAGTATTATATACAGATATAAATATATCCGCGGGTACTTTTTTGGTTCTGCCGGTATATGAATTAGTAATAAAATTTGTAAACAGACTTACTTTTCCGTAATAAACAATATTACTCTGAAAACTTTTAAGTTGTATTCCCTTTCCGCCAGTCAAGGCAGGATGCTGAAAAGTAATCAACAAATTAGTTATCCGGGAGTTCAAAACAGTTAAGCCGGCTATAGAATCAAAAGATATTTTTCCGCTAACAGTATCATCAGTAGTATTTAACAGAACATCATCAGCGTCATAAACACCTTTTGTACCGTTATCTATAAAAAGTCTAAAATTTGTAAAATCAGTATTATCTGCAAGATTAAAATAAGAAAGACTAAAAGATACACTCGATACAACAATATCTTCTCCCGGGGCAGCGGATAGCCTGATACCGACAATTTCATTATAAGTTTCAGAATGACGGGTAAGAGATCTATTTGTAATATCACCATTGGTATAATACGATACATACAGTTCTCCTTGAACTGTTTTCTGCACACCTGTTGCAGAAGAGACAGAAGAAACTGTTTCGCCAGTATAATCGCCTGCGGCTGTTATCCAGCCCACATTAAGATAAGGTTTAATATTTTCACCTATATCCATAGGCTTATGGTCAACGGTTATAAGCAAATTTGTTTTTTCCAACTCATTAAGAGTAAATCCTGAAATATTATTAAATGTCATAGTATAAGCAGTAATATTTGTTATTGTATCGGAAATCTGCATATCATCAGCATCATAAGTACCAATAGGAGTTTTATCAATAAATAATCTGAGATTAGTAAAATCAGACAACAAAGCACCGCCTGCCACGGCTAATGAAATTTTAACACTATTCACAGCAAGTCTTTCACCTGCACTTGCAGATATATCACATGCAAGAATTTCTTTATAATATTCACTGCCTTTTATAAGATAAGTTATAGCTGCATCGCCGGATATAACAGAGGAAACAACAGTCAGTGTGCCGGGAACTTCTTTTCTAATTCCCACAGCACTCCCCTCAGATGTATTAGTAACCGCAGAAGGTACTGTAACAAATGTAATCCAATTACTTTCAATTACTCCTTTAACACCTTCTCCTGAATTCATTACAAAATGTTCAACAGTTATTAACAAATTTGTACACTTATTTGCGGCAAGACTAAAACCGGTTATATTAGTAAATAAAACAACAGAAGAAGATGGATATGAAACATTTGAAGATATTAATATATCTGTTCCGTCATAACTTCCCACAGCAGAACCGGAATCAGCAAACAATCTAATATTAGTAAAGTCACTGTCAGAAGCACCGTCATTATAAGTCAAAGATAATTTAATTTTATTAATACCAATAATTTCACCTGGGCCTGCGGACAATTTAATACCGAGAATTTCTCTATGAGTTTCTGTATATTTAGTAAGTGTAGTATCATTTAAATCTCCTGATGAATATACAGAAACATTTAAGGAGTTAGGAACTTTTTTAATAATGCCGGTAGCAGAAGTTATTGATTCTATAGTATCAGAAGTATAATCACCGGAACCGATTACTTTTCCGGAATCTATTTTTGCTCTAATACCGTCACCTTCTGTAAGTGCAGAATGGTCAAGTTTCAAGATGAGATCTTTGCTGCTGTTTTCAGGAATATTTAAACCGGAAATACCGGTTATTAAAATACGATTTGTAAAGTTAAAAACAGAGCCTATTAAAGAAGTATCAACACCGGATACCCATTGTCCTATAACAGGGACATCAACATAAACAAAAGAGTTATTAAAATCCGTATTGGTAGCACCGCCGTAAAAATCAAGACTTATTTCCAGTTGAGACACATTAACACCTTCTCCTATACCTGCGCTCAGATGAAGAGACAAAATTTCAACATCAGATTCTGCATTTTTTGAAAGTATTTTATCAGCAGCATCACTAACCAGATTAGCCGACACATACAGGTCAGCAGGTACTTTTTTAAGAACTCCCGATATTGAATTTGTAATAAAATTAGTCTGCAATGTTATTTTTCCGTAGCCTTTTACAGCATTAACAGGAATAATAGATTTTATACCTTTTCCGGAGTTCAAAGCAGGGTGCTGAAAAGTAATAAGAATATTTTTAGAAGAATTCTCAGGTACAGTTAAACCTGATACATTTGTAAACAATACCTTTGCGGAAGAAGGTTCAGGAACAACTGAAGAAATAATTGAGTCAACTGCAGAATAAGAGCCTATGGTACCGTTATCCACAAATAATCTAAAATTAGTAAAGTCAGTATCACCAGCGGAATTTGTATAAAACAGAGATACAGATACTCTTTTCACGATCATATCTTCACCGGTTCCGGCAGACAATTTAAAAGCAATTGCTTCGTGATAAGTTTCTGGATATTTAGTTAAGGTTTTAGCGATAGAGTCACCGTTTGAATTAATACTTATACTGATAAAATTACCGACAAGTTTTGGTGTTGCAACAGCATTACTTATTGATAAAATTGAATCAGCAGAATAGAGACCTCCGCTTATTATATTTCCGGATTTTATAATCCCCTGTATTTTATAACCGCTGTTCAAATCGGGATGGGTTATAGTTAATAATAAATTAGTTGATTTCAACTCTGCAATTGTAATTCCGGACAATCCTGAAAAATCAAGTATACCGGATGAAGGTTCATTAATTGTGCTTCCGATTTGCAAATCGCCTGTATCATAAGTTCCGTTTTCATTAACATCCAGATAAAGGCGAGCATTAGTTACATCAGAATCAGAAATCCCGCCGCTATAAGCAAGGCTTATTTTCACTGCAGATAAAGTTATACTTTCGCCTGCAGATACAGAAATTTTGAAAGAAATTATTTCTTTATTAGTTTCAGGGAATTTACTCATATAAGTTAAAGCGGAATTTCCGGAATTAACATTATTTACAATAACATCAGAAGGCACAAGTTTAAGAGTACCTGTTATATTTGAATAAGATACTGAAGTAAACTCGGTTACCAGGCCCACACCTTCAGCAAAAGTTTCTTTAAAGAAAGCTCTTATACCTTTGCCTGCAGCGAGAGCAGAATAATCAGCTGTAATTAATAAATTAGTTGAAGCAGCCGGAGATAGTGTTAGACCATTTATACCGCTGAACTGAACTATTGCGGAAGAAGGGAGAGAGACAGCCAATAAAGAATCAGAAGCATCATAAGAGCCATTTTTATTATTATCAATAAATAAACGGAAATTATTAAAGTCAGCATCACCGGCAGAATTTGTATAAGCAAGAGAAATCTGCAAACTGTTTATTTTTACTCTTTCACCTGAAGTTGCGGAAAGTTTTACAGATAACATTTCCATATAAGTTTGAGAAGATTTTGTCAATGAAGTATCTGCGGAATCACCGGAGTTAACAGAAGAAGCAACTATGCGGGAGGGGACCTGTTTTACTATGCCTGAAACAGTATTTTTAAACCATATAAGCTGTCCTGAAATACTCCCGGTTCCATAAATTCTCCATGACGGATAATGAAACGGAGCAGACGGAGTTATATTCTCTCCGGAGTCCATTGGAAAATGCTGTATAACAATTAAAATATTTGTGGAACTGTTTTCTCTGACAGTAAGTCCTGTTATAGAATTAAATAAAACAGCAGCAGATAAAATATCGTTAGTTTCAGCAAGGAACAAATCGCCTGAATCATAAGTCCCTATATTTCCGTTATCAATAAACAATTTACAATTTGTGAAATCAGAAGCACCTGCACTGTTTCCAAAATTAAGACTAATCCTTACTGCACCGATAATAACATCTTCACCATCCCCTGCTGAAAGTTTCAGGGCAAATATTTCTTTATTTGTTTCAGAATTGGCATTAAGATATTTAAGGGCTGCATTTCCCGAACTGACATTGGATACTATTAGAATTGTAGGAGCAAGTTTATAACTGCCGAAAACAGCATCTGTATTTGTATAAAAAGAACGGGTATCAAGACCAAGACCGGATATTTTTTTAATAACCGGGGTTACGGCCATTGTGTTTGAAACAGCAGAATAATCAACAACGAGCAAGAAATTTGTACTCCAGCCTTCACGAATAGTTAAACCTGATATATTTGTAAAATTAAGCAGACCGTTTACAGGTTTACCAATAAAAGCATTTGTTTTTTCACCGTCAAAATCTCCCACATTGCCGCCGGAACCATCATCGAATACAATACGCATATTTGTAAAAAAAGAATCGTTGAGTCCATTTTCATACTGAAGAGATATTTTTATATTATTTATGACAAAATTCTCACCTGCTGATGCACTAATTTTAAAACATAAAAATTCATCATCAGTATTTCCGCTTAATACAAGATTGTTTGCATTTGCAGCTGAGGCATCAATATTGCTGACAATCAATATACCGGGAACCTCTTTTGGATGCGAATTTATATTATTAGTTGAATAAATATTAGTTCCTGTATAATCTCCTACTGCAATAACAGAATTATAAAATAGTTTAGCGCGAATTCCTTCACCGTAAGTCAAAGCAGAATGATCTACTGTAACGAGAAGATTTTTTTTCGTTCCGGGTGCAAGACTGAAATTATTCGTAAAACGCAATATATTTGTAAACGAGTTTATAGTTAAACCAATTTGTGTATCCGGTCCGTCAAGGGTTCCTAATACAACCCCATCATCATATAATTTAGCAAAAGAGAAATCTGAATTGGTGGCACCGCCAATATAATAAAGACTTATTCTAATTTTATCTATGGTTAAACTTTCTGTACCGTTATTAGATATACTAAATGCAATCAATTCCTTTAAAGTTTCTGCTGCAGAAGTTAAAACATAACTGCCGACTTCGCCGTTAGTATAATCAGATAAAAGCAGTTCTGATGGAACAAGTTTTTGATAGCCTGTAATGGAAGTAGTATTAGAAAGCGCAGCAGAATTAGAAACTCCCAATACCCAGTTTTTTAATATATATGGTTTAAAACCAAACCCGGGACTTATTGATTTATGAGAAAAAATCAGTAATAAATTTGTAGAAGAATTCCCCTGCACAGTAAATCCGGAAATACCGGAGAATTTCAATATAGAAGCTGAAGGATTAGTTATAATACCACCTATCCGGATTTCTCCCGATTCATAAGTACCGATTATTCCTGAGTCACCGAACAGTTTAAAATTTGTTAAATCAGAATCAGAAATAGAAGAGATATATTGAAGTGAAATTTGAATATATGTTATGGCTAATTTCGCGGCATTATCTGAAGACAATTTAAAAGATATTATTTCTTTGTTAGTTTCAGGTGCAGAAGTTAGAATTTTATTTGTGGAATTTCCGGAATTATTTATAGAAATAAAAAAATCAGCATATATATTTTTCTCGCTTACAAGCGACATAAAAACAAGTGCATAAACTAAGTAAAATACCCATTTTTTCATTATAAAAATAATATTTGCAAAATTTATGCCATTATATCTAAAAAACTTTTATAAAACAACAAGAAATGTACTATATTCCTCCTCTTTTTTGCTCTTTTTTCGTTAAAGACACATTATATTTATAATCATCGGTATAATTTACTCACATATTAGTAAAATTTACCCATAATAGTTTCTTAAATATAATATAATCTATTACCAAAAAAAATCAACAACTTTTATCAAATGTCCGTAGAGCCAATTTTTTTATTGACTTTAAAAAAAACTTACATATAATTATCAATAACAAAATACAAAGGAGACCTTATTATGGAAATTATAAAAGGAAAAGTATGGAAATTCGGAGAGAATGTTGATACAGATCAAATAATTCCTGCAAGATATTTAAACACATCAGATCCTGAGGAACTGGCGAAACATGTAATGGAAGATGCAGATGCAGAATTTCCCAACAAAGTAAACAAAGGAGACATAATAGTAGCGGGGAAAAATTTTGGTTCAGGTTCGTCAAGAGAGCATGCACCTGTTGCAATTAAAGCAGCCGGTATTCCTGTAGTAATTGCAGACTCTTTTGCAAGAATTTTTTTCAGAAATTCTATAAACATAGGACTTCCGATAATAGAAATTGAAGGCATCTCAAAGAAAATAGATGAAGGCGATATACTGGAAGTTGATTTAATTAACGGGAAAATAAAAGATATTACAAAAGGGGAAGAATTTCAAGCAGAACCTTTTCCTGAATTTATGCAGAAACTTATAACGAGCGGCGGATTAATGAATTACATGATAAAACAATATGTAAACAAATAATATACCGGAGGCAGTTTGTGTCTCACTCTCATGAACACTTTGTATCAGGGAAAAGACTTTTTTTAACTATTATTTTAAATATATTT
>CAYQNP010000092.1:0-17880 GCA_964418785.1 uncultured Spirochaetia bacterium
GTTTAGGATATAAATTCAAATTTCACAATATAAATTCCGAAGCATATTATACTTTATTATCAATGGAGAATGGGACTGTAACCCATTATCTTGGGATAGATATGAATTTTGGGTCTATTGACAAAGAGCCGCCGGAGACAAAAATTGAATTAAACTTAAAATATTTTTCTCCGAACTATGACGGAAAGGCAGATTATCTTAATATAACACCAGAGATTAAAGATAACAAGATTTTAAAAGGCTGGGAAATAACCATAGAACAGCCTGACGGAAAAGTAGTACAGGAATATAAAAGCCCGGATATAGACACATTAAGAGGGAAATTAACATTTAAAAAAGTTTTCACAAGATTATTTGAGCGAAAAAAAGAAGCACCTGTACCTGATAAAATCGTATGGGACGGCATAGATAAAGACGGGAAAATGGTGCCGGATGGTGAATACAAAATAAAAGTAACGGCTTATGATGAAAAATTAAACAAAACAAAACCATTAATAAAAACAATTATAGTAGACAAGACTCCACCTGCTGTAAAAATTTCATCAAAATACAAAATATTCTCTCCTAATGGCGACAACAACAAAGACACACTTATTTTTAAACTTGATTTAAAGGCATCACCGGATGACGAATGGACAGCCAATATAATTGACTCAAAAGGCAAAGTAATAAAAACATATAAATGGAACGGTGATACCCGGAAAGAGTTAATATGGGACGGAAAGGATAATAACGGGAAATTAGCCCCGGACGGCAATTATTCGCTTGTAATAGAAGGAAAAGATAAAGCAAAGAATTATGTAAAACAGGTTGTTCAGGGTATAACTTTAACAACAGCAGCAAGAAGTGTTGCCATAGGTTCTGATGTAGATGAATTTTCTCCCAATGGCGACGGAATACTTGACAAAGCAACTTTAACTCCTTATGTATCGGATACAAAAGGACTTGAATCGTGGAAAGTTATAATTCTTGATAATGACGGAAATGTTGTAAAAGAGTTCAAAGGCGACAGCAAAGTTGCAAAAACATTAGAATGGGACGGAACAGACAATAACGGAGAGATAGTAGCAGATGGTGTTTATTTTTATAAATTCACAGCTTCTTATGATGCAGGTAATTTTAAACCCGAATCATTTCCGAAAAGTTTAAAAATCGACACAAAAGCACCTGATACAGAATTAAAAATTTCACCGGAAGTATTTTCACCTGACGGCGACAATAAAGATGATTTATGTAAACTGAATATAAATTATAAAGATAACAGTGAAATAAAAAAATGGGAATTGGTAATATATGAGAAAACAGCAAAAAGCAATGTAGTATTTAAAAAATTTGCAAAGTCCGGCGCACCGGCAAAAGAGATTATATGGAACGGTATGAGCGATACAGGAAAACTTGTTCAATCAAGAAATAAATATTACATAGACTTCACTATTGAAGATGCTGTTGGAAATAAAAAATCTATCAAAGGAAAGCCAATCGTTATCAGCACTGAACCGCCGGATGTTGACTTTGAATTTGAACCTAATCCTTTCTCCCCTGATGATGACGGTGTTGACGATACGCTTTACATTAAATTATTTGCCTATGATAACAGAAAAATTAAATCATGGGATTTAAGAATATATCCGATCAGGAATAATAAACGCGAAAGTCTGTTTAAAGAATTTAAAGGGAAAGAGATACCTAAAAATAAATTAGTGTGGGACGGTAAAAATGATAAAGGTGAATTGGTAGAAAGTGCTATGGATTATGCTCTTGAATTAACTGTTACAGATATTCTGGGAAATGTCAAAAAAATATCAAAAATATTAAATGTCGATGTACTTGTTATTAAGACACCTTATGGTTTAAAAATAAAAATAAGTAATATTGAATTTGCTTATAATAAAGCAAATTTACGGGGCAATGCGTTTGATATTCTTGACAAAGTAATTAAAATACTTGATAAATATGCAAACTATAAAGTAGTTGTAGTAGGTTATACAGACAGTAAAGGTTCTGAAGAGTATAATTTAAAATTATCAGAAAGGCGGGCAAAGGCTGTTTATAACTATCTTGTTAAAAACGGGATTGAAGCAGAAAGGCTTACAAGTCTCGGCAAAGGTGAAGCCAATCCGGTAGCGCCAAATGAGAATGAAGACGGTTCTGATAATCCGGAAGGAAGAGCTAAAAACAGAAGAGTTGAATTTTTACTTATAAAACCCGGACAGAGTTTGCCTGAAGAAGCAAAATAGAATCTTTTATAAAGGCGGTATTTTTTATACCGCCTTTTTTCTTTACAGTATTTTTGATTAAACAAGGAGTAAATAATGTTGGAAAAATTAAAAGAATCAATACAGGAACTTGAAAATAAAATAAATGATAAATGGAGGTATCTTTGACTTAGACAATAAAGAGGCAGAATATAAAGAATTAAAGAAAACAACGCAGGAAGAAGGCTTCTGGCAGCAGAGTAATGCATCTTCAATGATAAAAAAATTTAATTCTTTAAAAGAGACTGTTGAAAAATGAGGAGCTTTAAAAAAAAGCATATCCGATTGAAAAGAACTTCTTGAAATGATTAAAACAGAAAATGATGATGAATTATTAAAAGATTTAGAACAAAGTATTAAAGAAACAGAAAATCAATATAAACAAGCAGTAGAAGAATTAAAATTATCCGGAGAAGATGATGACAGTAATGCGTATATGGTCATTCACAGCGGTGCCGGCGGAACAGAATCCTGCGACTGGGCAGATATGCTTTTCAGAATGTATTCCCGCTGGATAGAAAAGAAAGGATTTAAATATGAAATTATTGAAAAGCAGGACGGCGACGGCGCAGGTATTAAAAGCGTAACATTGCACATTAAAGGCAAATATGCATACGGTTTACTGAAATCTGAAATAGGGGTACACAGACTTGTAAGGATTTCTCCGTTTGATTCAAACAAACGGCGTCATACTTCATTCGCCTCTGTTTTTGTAATGCCTGAAATAAAAGATGACATTGAAGTTGATATAAATGAAAAGGATTTAAAGATAGATACATTTAGAGCATCAGGGGCGGGCGGACAACATGTTAATATGACTGATTCTGCAGTCAGAATAACTCATCTGCCGACAGGTATAGTTGTTTCCTGTCAGAATGAACGCTCACAACATAAAAACAGAGAAACCGCAATGAAAGTTTTAAGAGCACGACTATATGCTTTCTATAAAAAACAGAGAGAAGAAGAAAAAAATAAACAGGAAAAAAATAAGAAAAAAATCGAATGGGGAAGTCAGATACGCTCTTATGTTTTCCATCCGTATATAATGGTTAAAGACCACAGAACCAATGTTGAAACCGGAAACGGAGATGCTGTAATGGACGGAGAAATTGATATGTTTATAGATGCTTATCTGGAAAAATTCGGCGGGACAGAATAGCAAATATTATTAAAAACTGTATTTAAACTCAAATGTGAAATTATCATACTCTTTCCAGTTTTTAAATAAGACTTTGCCATAACCGTCAATCTCAGTCATAATTATATCTAAACTAAAATTATCAGTTAATTCAATATTTAAACTCTGGCTTAACATATAACCGTAATTATTTTTAATATTAACTCTTCTGTTCCATTCAAAAGTATTCATTAATTCTACTGTAGCAATGTCGAATAAAGTATATTTATTCAATAACAGAATATAATCTGTCAAATTGTTTTCTCCGCGTGTATACCCCAAACCGTAAGAATATTGTATATTCAAATAAAATCCGTTTTCAAAAGAATAATCACTTCCGAATATATAAGACGCATAGGGTTTACCGCTGAAAAGTTCAACCTGTTCTTTTCCAGAGGGAGTTATTATACTCATACTTTCTTTATTATAATCATATATTCCTGCTTCAAACCAAAACCCTGCGCCGGCTATACTTGTTGCTGCGTCAAATGTATATACTTTTAATTCCGGATAGGTGTATACTGCATTTAAGAAAAATTTGTTAAAAGTGTCCATTGTATAAATTAAATTTTCTGCACTCATTATATAATCATATCCTTTAAAATATCCTAATGAGAAATCAATACAATCAAGAGAAAAATCTATATGTGCTGCGAATTCTTCTCTATAAACAGGCATTTTTATATTTTCTTTTATACCTGAAATTAATATACCCTGCTGCTGAAAAGAGGAATAATCAAACAACTTAAAATATCCCGGTAATCTTGCAGGTGAAAACTGCGGAATCCATATCCCTGAAATTTTAACAGGATCCAATATATAACTTAAATCCGCAGCCCAGACGGGAATTTTGCTTAACACAAAAGGATTGGAAAAATCATCAGGATTTAATACAGATGCAGGATGAATTCCGTCTGCTGTTCCCCATTCAAATAACTGCTTCCCAACTTTGAAACTAATATTTTCAAACGGTATATCATATATTTCCAGCCATATCTCTTTCGGTATAAGTATAAAACTGTCTGATTCCGTATATTTCAAATTATCTGTATTTGTTATATTTTCATAATCATAATATCGCAGCTGAAACCCGGCTTTAAATTTTATATTATCATCCGCAGAATCATTAACAGTTATATCAAGCGTATTAAAAGCGTCATTATCAGGACTCCAGTTGTCTTTTATTATATACCACGATTTAGTTAATTTTACATCACCGACTATATCTATTCCGAACAGATAAAAAGGTATGAAAAAAAATAATGGAAATATTAATTTTTTCATAGTATCACCTGCTTAAATAATTTTTTTTAAATTTTTTGTCGGAAATTTTTATGTCGACTTTTACTTTTAAAGTTTTAATTACTGTTTTAGAATTTTTAATAATACTCTGCATTTTAATAGTGTAAGGAATTAAATAATTCTTTATTTTTTTAAAATCTTTCTGTACCATATATTTAACAGGTTTATTATTTTTAAAAAAAGTAATTTTTCTTATTACAAATTTATCTTTATCAACAAGTACAATTAATTTATTATACGATATACTTTTTACAGGAATAAGCTGCAAAACAAAACAATCGCTGCCTTCAAAATCAGCATTACCGGAAAGTTTTATTTTAAAATCAGTATCAAGAGAACTCATCATCGACATATCTTCATACGAAAAATCACTGCCCTGCATTTTAGATTTTTTTGCGGATGATGCGATTCTTCTTATTCTTCCTGTTTTAGAAAAATAAGCCCATATATCACCGCCTTTTAAAAATAAAAATTTGTCACCTTTTACTCTGGCAGGTTTTATGTATTCCATAACTGATTTAGCATTTCCGTCTTTTGAATACGCTTTTATTTCAAAAGTTCTTTTTCTGTTATTCGGGAAATATACAGTTTGTTTATAATACGATTCCATTGTATCCGGAGTACTGATTTTTATCGCTTTTTTTATAATTTGCGCCGGCGAAAGATTTTCACCATATACTTCTAAAATTCCTAAACATAATGCAATTAAAATTAAAGTTATTTTTTTCATAACTTAACCTCCTTATTTTTTTCTTGAAAACATATTAAGATTTATTGGAAGAATTATCAAAGAGAGAAGGAGCAAAATTCCTATACCGACAAAAAGAACAAGACCGAACTGCTGATACCCCACCATTTTTGAAAAAACCAATGAACCGAATCCTATCATAGTAGTAAGAGAAGTAAGGATAACCGCTTTGCCGGTTGTTTTCAAAGCTTTTATTAATGCATTTCTATCATTAGAACTTCTCCGGCGCTCAATTCTGTATCTGTGAATAATGTGTACTCCATCGTCAATACCTATGCCTATTATCAACGGAACAACCATTACTGTCATCCAGGTTAAGTTAATATCTGTAATCACTAAAAATCCCAGGATTAATATACTTCCGATAACAAGAGGGATTAATGACAGAACCGTAAATCTTAAATTTTTGAAATCAAGCAGAACCAGTATAAAAATAGTAAAAAAAGCAAGAATAGTTGCATATTTTCCGCCTTCTGCCGATGCTTCGATTACAGACAGCATAATTTGAGGCATTCCTGTTACATCCTGCTTTATCTTTTTAGTATCTTTTATAAATTGAGAATTTATAAGATCTTCCCAGATATTATCGGACGCATAAGCCTGAATAAGATACTCTTTTCCGTCGTTACTTATTGTAAGAGATTTTATGTTCTGCGGAATATCTTTTAGTTTTATTAAATCATTATTGCACATTGTTAACATATTTTTTTTCAGTTGATTTTGAAATACAGTTTGTAATCTGTTCAATGTATTTTGCTCTGCTCCGGATATATTTTTTATCAGTTTATCAATAATATTATCTTTTTTAGCAAGAAGAAAATCGCATCTTTTTACCAGAATATCCATACCGCCCATATATGCCATATCACTCAGTTCAATTATATTCTGTTTTAATCTTTTTATCTCCTTTATTAATTTCTGTTTATTTACAGATTTAAAATTCTGCTGTCTTAATATAATTTTTTTTAATTTTTTTATTTCATTAATTCTTTTTAATTGCTTGTTTTTTGAAGGCAGATATAATGAAATAGATTCAACATATCCTACTGAATTTAATTTTTTTAATTTATCAGTAAGTTTCTCAGTTTCTTTTAAACTTTTAGCAGTAAAGACAGCAGGGTCAGGACTTAAATTATATTTGTCATTTATTTCATCTGCTAATTTTAATGATAATAATCCTTTCATTTCCATTCGCTTTAAATCAGTTATAAAATGCAGTTTAGGTATTAAAATTATAGAGCCGGTTATTAATAAAAGTAAAACCAGAATTATAATTAGTTTGCGATTTAATACTGCTGCAGTAAAATTTTCCATAAAATCGTATTCCATATTATATTTCTTTTCAGAAGAATTAAACATCTTTTCTTTCAGTACAATTAAAGCAGGCAGAATAAAAAGAGTAGATAAAAATGTTGCAAGTATTCCTGTGCCCATTACAAAACCTAATTCTCTTAAAGAATCTATTTTAGTAATAATGAAAACCAGAAATGCTATAGCAGTAGTTAAAGCTCCTGTTAATATACCAGGACCTATATTTTTGTATGCGTCTATAAATGAATCCTCAATTGAATTGCCTCTGTATCTTTTCTGCGTATATGCAGTTATAATATGTATTGAATAATCTATTCCAAGACCTATAAGTATTACACCTACCATTGCAGTAAACAGATTTAATCTTCCTATAACAAGGGCAGCAAGTCCGACATTCCATATAACACCTGTAATTAAAGAAACCATTGCAAGCATTGGAGCACTCCACATTCTGAAAGATAATGACAGCAGTAGAAATACCGCTATGACAGCTGTAATAAGATTAACTATAGTGTCGTGCATTCCGGCATCCATTTCGTCTCGGGATATAACAGACATACCTGTTTGTCCGAATTTTATATCTTTATATTTCTCCCGATATTTATTCAATACTTTCTCAATTTCTCTTACAGCAGGTATTATTTTATTTATTTCTATAGCAGGAGCTGAAGGCTGTACAAAAATTAAAACCATTTTTTTGTCAGGCGAAGTGTAATATTCCTCACCAAAACTGAATGTATTTACTGCTTTTTTTAATGAAATATCATTTATACCTTTACTTGAAATAAACTCATTTATACCGGATAAAAGTTCTCTTATTCCGTCAATACTTTGAGCAGCCTCTTTTTCCTGCTGTAACAACGGTTCATCATTCTCTTCGATATACTCTTTCTCAAAATCATTATTCATATTATATATAAATGATTCTATCTGCATATCTGAAAAAATATTCTCCATCCTTTTTATTGCTTTTACTTTCTGTAATTTTAATCCGTGATGTTTTATAAATTTTCTGTCTATTTTATAATTAACTTCTTTTATTGATTTTATTTTTTTTAAGTCATTAACAATTAATCCGGCTGTAGTTATTAATTTATCTTTATTATTTCCTTGAAGAGCAACTATAACAGGAGCAGTACCTCCGAATTTATTTACTACATACTTAAATTTCTTAACTGAAGGAGCAGCCTGCGGTGCCATCGATATCCAGGTCATATCAAGTCGTAAATCTTTTGTCTGATACCCCAATATAAAAGTTAGTATTATTCCTGTTATTATTACTGTTTTATAATAATGCGATACAATATATCCTATCTTTCCAAATAAAATCTCCCGAAAATTTTTCATTTTAATTTCCCTCCTGCTTCTTTTAATATATTTTCTATTATGTCTATATATTCTATAAATTTATCAACTCCCTTTTTCGTTAAGGAATAAGTTGTCTGCGGTTTATTGTCAACAAAACTTTTTTTAACTTTTATATATCCTGCTTTTTCAAGAACATTCAAATGAGTATTTAAATTGCCGTCAGTTATTTTTAAACTTTTTTTAAGATAACTAAACGGTACTTCATCGTTTGTGGATAAGATCGTCATTATTCCAAGCCGAACATGAGAATGTATTGTTCTGTCAATTGCAGTTATATCCATTCATTACTCCTTTACGAGATTTAATTTTTTTATAATACTCCATATAATCATAACTGAACCAAATAGTATAATGTTAAAATCAATTATTATATTCGGGAAAAGCAATGATACAAAACCGAGAATTATGAGTGATATTCCGCTCCCTAAAAAAACTTTATCAAAAATGCCTGAGAGAATTATAAAAAATGAACCGAAATATAAATTTATCATAAAAGGAATATATTTCTCTGCTCCTGTTTTATGAAAAATAATAATTGTTAAAATAGCCAGGAAACTTACAAGTATATCAAATGATAAGAAAGAATAAAATGCCTGCCTGGATAATTGTATGTTGTTTCGTTTAAAATTTCTTATAAATGATAAAAATTCATATAATAATCCGATAAGCATTAAAATTGAAATACTGAATATAAATTCCTTCACTGTCAGTATAAAAATATTTTTTCTAAACAGACAATATAATCCGTAAGAAATAAAGGTTATAATTGCCCAGCAGACTCCTATATCCCAGGATACAGGTAGTCCTTTTTTAAATATTACTATTGAATCTTTTATGCTTTTTATTATTCTGTTTATATCCTGTTTTTGCATATTGTTTTTAAAGTATGTCTGTTTTATCCCAACTAACACAAATAGTATACCGGTTGCAGGAAATAGTACAGGATATATAAATTTTTCAGGCAGTATAAATCCGGTAATACCGAGCAAAGTAATAACAATTGATATAAAATTTATTTCCGGGGAAAATAATATACTCGAAATAATTCCGAATATTCCGTATATAATAAGTATCATCTGTGGTATATAATAAATTCCGGTATGTTTTAAAAGGATGAATGCAGCAATTATATTTAATAAGGTTGCAGCAATATCTGTCATAATAAAAATTGTCAACTCTTTCTGTTTCATCTTTCCCTGTGAAGTCTGTAATGTAACTGAAAAGAAGTATATTTCCAATATTACTGCAGATATTAAAATAACTGTCCATATGCTGAATAAAAAGAAATAATTATTATGCAGCAGAAATTTTAAAAGAAACACTGAAAAAAAGTAACCGAGAATAATAATAATTCCGCTTAAAAGCATAAATTTAGGTGGAAAAATATTTTCAAAGATAGAATTACTGTTATACAGCAGAAGATTTTCTGTTATAAAAGAATTTTTATTTTTCATAAGCACCTCTTTTACACATATTCTTTGTTTTTAAGATAACTCTTGAAAAAAGAGTGTCAAGTAAAAGTTTTCTCATTATTGGCATTATTCAATATTTACTTATTTCTCTTGACATTATTATATACGGATATATATTTATTATATGAGATGCAGGGCTGGTTTAATATTATTATTTTTTTTCGGCATACTATCTAAATCATTATATAGCGAGAATACAGTTTCTATTGAGAATAAATTTCTTAAAGTTATAGGAGACAGTAAAACAGGAAAGTTTTATGTTATAACCAGAGAAGGGAACCCGGAATATAAATTCGACAACAACAAAAAAATAATAGATAATTCTGCAAGTACTTTTCTTACTTTAAACATAGACAACTTTGTATTTAAGTATAGTGAAAAATCAGGAAGGTTTTTACAACCATTATATGTCGATGATAATGAATTAAAATCAATCTGGGCAAACAACAACATTAAAATTTTTCATACAATTAAATTTATAAAGACAGCATTCGGGAACAACAAAAACAGCATACGAATAATATACAGGATATTAAACACATCACCATTACCGAGAAAAATTGGTGCACGATTATTATTAGATACAGCAATAGGAAATAATGATATACGACATTTTCGTTTACTCGATAATACAATAATAACCCATGAGACGGAAATATCTAAAAAAAGATATCCGTATTTTTTCTGGTTCGGGTACAAAACACTGAGTGATCCGGAAGTATTTGTTTATAGCAGATTTGAAGCCGATAAACAGCCAGATAAAATAATATTTGCCTCGGTAGCAAAGATAGCTAAAACTTTATGGGATTATAAACCGGATAAAAAAAATGATTTTAGAAAAGAGATAATTACAAAACCTGACAGTGCGGTGGCAATATACTGGAATCCGGTAAAAGTTAAACCCGGCGATTATATAACACTCTCAGTTGATTACGGAATATTAAATACAGATTTTCAGCATACAGAAAACTATAATATTTTAATTGTAAACTCTAAATATATTTACAACCACAAGCCTGCTAATCTTCTTATAAATTTTAAAAATACTTCAGATACAAATATAAACAATTTACAAATACAGTTAAAAAATAATGATAATTTAATATTCAGTCATAATAAATTTTACAAGAAACAGATAAAAAAGAATTACACTTTTTCGTTTTCAAGTCAAATTGATATAACGAACAGTCTAAAAAAAATTATTCCGTTTAACATAGAAATAACCGATGAAGTAAAAAACAGCAAGTATACTAATACTTTTACAAAAAAAGTTATAAACAAAAAAATCGCACAGATTAAGACCAATTTATTGACTTCATTAAAAAAAGAAATTATTACTACGAATAAACCGGTTGAAACAAAACAGTCAATCAAAAGCAATATTGTATTAACAACGAATACTCCTGTAACAAAAAGCGAGACAAATTCAGAAGTTCAGAGCACGCCGGTTATTAATGAGAACACCAATATAACAGCAGAATACAAAAGCAATACTTTTGAAAAAAGTTTTTTAATATACTACATCAGACAGGGCGATACGCTTTCGGAAATACTTGCCAAAATATTAAATATTAACAGCTGGCACAGATTAAAAAAATACATAGATGCTGTCAGTGAATATAATAAAATAAAAAATAATAATCTCATATATCCGCATAATTATATCTTTATTCCCTGTATCAATATAACAAATGATATTTCCATTAATGAATTTGCAGAAAAATATATTGGAGAGCGCAAATCAAAAAATATAATAAGAATTATTTCAAACAATAATTCCGACGGTGCTGTTTTAAAATCCGGCACAGTAATAATACTTAAAGATATACAATTTCTAAAATCAGGCAAACTGCATAATTAAAAACTATCTGTACCGAAAAATAAAGTATTATCGTGAAAATCTTTATCTTCTGTATTTATATCGTCATTTATATTGCGAAACATCATTCCGTCAGCATAGTTGCTTTCAATGTTATTAGAAATATTTTTAAGATATTTTATTAAACCCGTATTTTCTCCTGAAGAATTAACAGATACAGACACAAATTTAATTCTCTTTGCCAGACTTAATATTAGCGGTTCTATAAATTTATCATCAAGCACTCCATATTCCTGAATTAGAATATTGTTGTCTTTTAAATTATGCTTAAATATAATATAACCTTTAATTTCCCCATCAATTTCTATACAGAAAAAACGCGATTTCTTTGCTGTGAAATTATTAACATAATTAATCCAGTAAGCAGGATTTCTGATAATTCCGAGATTATATCTTCTTATCATTGTATCGTGTATTTTATAAATTAAAGAATAATCTTCAACCCAGCTGATAGGTCTTAACAAAACAGCATCAGTTGTTGATTTAATATTAAAATCAGAAAAAAACCATTCTTTTGTTTTCATAGATTTCCAGCCGTATTTTTCATACAATGGAATAGGCCCGGCAAATAAAAGTGAAACATTGTATTTGTGTTGAGACATAAAAGATACTATGTCGTTCATTAATATTCCGGCTAAGCCCTTACCTCTGTACTCAGGATTAACAGCAACAAGCCCCACACCACCAAGCAATTTTTTTTCGCTGTTTATAAAAGTTTCTCTATAAAAAATTTTTATAACTCCGGCTATTACCTCATTATCCATAATAACACGGACATTATCATTAAAATGGAACGGATCATTTTCAATATATGGTTTAAAAAAATCCTGCGGACTTGACTCATAATGATTAGGATAAGAGCGCCATAACATTGTATATAACTGTTTCATATATTCAGGTTTTATTGCCTCTACTTTATACTCCATTTTAATCTCCTCAAAATAACATTTGTCAAATAGTATAACATTATAATATTATGTCAATAAAAATAATTATTATAAAAAAAATTTGACATTTTTATTAAACATTATAAAATTATAAAATAAAGAACGAAATAGGGGGTTGATATGAAAAAGATAATTTTTTGTATTATTTTACTCTCTTTATTTTTCACCTTAAATCCAAAGAATATTTATGCCAGAATGGTAGTAGGCGCAGTTGAATTTGAAGCAAGAAATAATATCAATCTTGAGAATGCAAGCAGGATAATTCCGGAACTTTTAATCGAACAACTGGTAAAAATCGGAAAGTACGATGTTACAGAAAGAATATTATTATCAAAAATACTCAAGGAGCAGGAATTAGCAATCAGTGGGATAGTAGACACAAAGGCAGCACCGAAAGTGGGAAAAATATATGATCTTGAAGGAGTTATTACCGGTTCATTCATGAAAATCGGAGATACAATCTCTATTAGTGCAAGGCTTATAAAAACAGAAACAGGAGAAGTAATTACAGCAGGAACAGTAAAAATGGACGATATAAACAAATTACAGGAAAAGATTGAAACTCTGGCATATTTGCTATCAGGTATAGATAGAACTAAAATGCTAATGCGAAAAGATATTAAAGAAAGAAAAAAACAAAAATACGGAATAATAATTGGTGGGGGATATTATTTATGTACTGAATATAACAACAATATATTTACTCCATTTATGACAGGAATGTTTTACACAGGGAAATATACAAAACTTTTATTTACAGGAATTCCTCCGCTAACAGATACTGCCATGATAGAAACAGGTATTGATTTTAATTTAAATTACTATATATCATTAGGCATAAAATACAACTATCTTTCTGCAAATGGTGAGCCTAATGAAAATAAAAAATATATAGATTATGCAGAATATAGTACTATTCTTTTAGGCTTCACATTTTCTCCTATGTATAATCTGGACATAGGACTTTATATGGGGCCAATGCTATCAGCCACATATAAAATTTATGATGAGAATGCGATTTTACAACAGTTTAAAGTACACAATTTCTATAATTTTCCTCCGGCTGCTTTTAATATACACATAAACTGGTCATTCTCTAAAAAATTTGGTATAAGATATTTAATTATACTTATGGACGGTAAAGGAAAAAATTTAACTGCAGATTCGAACTGGGATGAAGAATGGATATACTCTTCATTAATGAGTTTCGGCTTAACATACAGGTTTTCTTTTTAAGTTTATATTATTTTCTTAAAATCTATACTTAATCGATAGTATATGTGTATACCCGACTTCAGATACAATGTTTGAGAAAGAATAATCAAAAATAATATTAATCCATTTCAGTCCTGCGCCAAAAGTCATCATCTCAGAAAAACTCATTCCATCTCTATACTGCAAACCCAATCTTAATACAGGTGTAATATTATTAAACGAACTAAAATATATCTCCTCGCCAAAACCAGGACTAAGATCAGCATATAACGAATATTTAAAATTTAAAGTAGTTAAAAGATGCTCAATTGCTGCTTTCTTAAAAATATATTTATAAGAAACACCGCTATCAATATATACAGGCGAATTATTGCCATAATCATCAAAATCAATTCCGCTACCGATATTTTTTACTGCAATCCCTATTCCAATACTATCCGTAATATAATACAAAAATCCCACATCAATTAAAAAAGTTGTCGCACTGATATTTGCCAATTTTTCAGAAATATATTTTGCCGATATACCGACAGAAAAAGGGATATTTAATACTTTTTTTAAATTTTTAGCATACGAAAATCCTATTGCAATATCACTATTTTCATACTGTACAGTTGTATAATATTTATTTTCAAGAACCGGGAGGGAAAGAGTTCTAACAGAGAAACCTACTACACCTATATTTCTCAAAGAATATCCTGCAGAAAAGAACAAGGAAGATGTATCGAACAGCCATTTATTATAGGATATAAAAGCTTCACCGTTTTCCACACTGCTTATCCCTGCAACATTATTATCAATAGAAACAAGACCTTTTGCTGCACCTACTGAAGAATTGGCAATACCCATAAGTTCAGCATTATACGGAATATTAAGAAACAAACCTGATGCACTATTATCTCCATAAATATTAAAAGCAATAAGAACAAATAATAATATTATAAAACTTTTCTTTATCATAGCATCCCTCCTATTTTTCTTTTATGCCGTAAACAAATTTTACAGTTTTAACTGTATTACTTCCATCCTTATAAACAGCAAAATATATACCGGATGATAAAACACCGGTCTTATCAAGAACCCCAATTGAGGTATCTCCAATGGAATAAATATTTTCTGCAGAAATAGTATAAACAACATTACCCGTTATAGAATATATTTTAATTTCCTTAACATCAAGAGAGACATAAGTAAATAGAACATTTTCATCTTTATCCGCAACAACAGGAAAAGCCATAGCATCTTTTGCTGTTACGGACTGAGCAATATTATCAGCAGTTATTAAATCCGGAAGATTCAAACCGGATATTATTGGTGCAATTTTATCTGCAATTAAAGCTGTTGCATCTTTCTCGGTTTCAAAATTTCCCGTTACTGTGCTAAAATTACTTACATTATCATAAACAGACAATCTATAATAATACTTTTTACCTGAAGACAAAGAACTTACAGTGTAATTGGTAACAGTTGAAGACAACCAACCGCTTGAATATGAATAGGCACCGTCAGCAACACCCCATTCCAGTTTATAAGCAAAGGAACCTGCAATATCTGCTTCTGTTGCTTTATTCCACACCACATTTGCACTGTGAACCGAAGGATTAACTGTTACAGAAACCTGAGCCGGCGGCGTATCATCAACTATTATTTCTGCATAAGGAGAAGATGTCGGGAAAACAACACCATTGGAATTCCCTGTTACAGCAGAGGCCACCCATTGATATCGAACACTGGTGTAAGAACTGCATAAACTTTTAAAATTATTTGTAACAACTCCAATTCCATTTACCCAGAACAGTATATCATCCGTCATTCCTGTTTCAAAAGTGAACTCATATCCGTTTACATAATCTATTGTTCCGCTGTCTGTTTTTACTGTTATATTTCCGTATTCTTCATTATTTGTGTATACAGTTATAAAAACAGCATTTGTAATATTTCCTCTGTACCCGGGTTTATCTCCTTCTATATCTTTATAAGTAATATTTAAAGTTATTTTATGACGCGATGTACCTTTTACACTTATATTATTTGTCCCGAATATAAAAGGAGCAGATGCTTTTGCCTGTTCAAGCACAGGTTTTGCATCAAGTGTTGTATTACTATACCATGCAGTGACAGAAACATTGGTTACATCATCAAAAGCATATACTCTCACATAATATTTTGTATTACTCAATAAAGGATACAGCCATACATTTGTACTGTACCCGGTATTTGTTTTAATTAAATTTACACTTTTATTTGTTCCGTATTCAACTACATAATAAGCAAAATCAGAATTTGTAACCTGTTCGTATACAACTTCAAGTCCGTTACCAAAAATTTCATTTGATTTTACACGAACAAAAGAAGGTGCAGCAGGCGCTGAATTATCTACTTTAATAAAAGCAGGAAAATTAGACGGATTCTCAACAAAACTATCACCCATATAACCGTTTGCTTCGCTTGCCCCCCATACATAAAGCACATTATAATTAGAACAGAGACTTAAAAAATTATTAGTATATTCGTACATTCCCTGATATGAAAAAACATGATTTTCTGTTGCAGTTGAAGTAAAAGTAAACTCATATCCGTTTACATAATCTATAGGTCCGCCATTAGTATAAACAGCTAAACTTCCGTAATAATCTGTATTTGTAAATATATTTAAAACAACAAAATTTGTACCGAATCCCACATAACCGGGCTTATCACCTTCTTTGTCTTTATAAGTACACTTTAATGTAAAACTGTTTTCTGCATTTAATTTAACACTTAAATTATTGGATGCAAAAGTAACAGGTGCTTCTGCTTTTAAGTTATATACCTGAGGCAGGGTATCTACTATAATCTCAGGAGAACCTGTTATAACATCAAAATAATGATTTACGCCTTTATTAGTGGAAATAGTTCTATTCGTAAAAACACTTCTTTCGTGAACAGCAGGTGCTGTAAGGTTATTTATAACAACATAAGACGAATTGCCCGGTAATAAATTAAAATTTGTAACAGTTATTACATTCCCGTTTATTTTAACAGTACCACCGGGAGAACTTGCTGTAAAAGAACTTCCCCATGTAGATGGAACTATTATTTTTATATGCGGAATTTCATTAGACACAGCAGTTACTCTATTTGTAATTGTTATGCCTGTTTCACCGGGTGATACTCTATTTATATTTGCATTCACTGTTCCCTGTCCGCCGCTAAGTCGTATTTTATAATTCCCTGTAACTATATTAAAATAAACATTATATACCCCTTTTTCTTCAGCACGCCAGGAAAGATTTCCGGCACTATCAATAGTATAAGCTGTTCCTTCAGCAGTAGCAGGTGCAGGAGAACTGCTTACATTATAGCCAAATGCCCAGCCAAGACCCACTTTATTTGTCCAGCTTTTATCAGGAACAAATTTGAATGTATTTGAAACAATGGTATTCGTGCACATTATATATTTACTGAACTCAGTTACTGAAAGGATATTCATCAAATTATTATTATCATCTGCTGTCCAGTTAGCCGGCACATAATTTGTTGAAGTTATCTGAAAAAAGCCTATACCGCACAAAGAAATATTTGTAATAAGTTCGCAAGAGGATGCTCCATTTGGTGATGCAGTTGCGTTTAAACCGAATATATATGGATAACCTATTTTAACATTGGTCTTCAAAATATTCCCTCCGCCGCCGGATAACAAACTAATAATATTCGTTCCATAGTCAACCTGATTAGTTGGGGTTTCACCAAAAGAATCACCGCCCCACGCTCCATCGGGATCAAATTTATATTCAAGATATTCTGCCTTATTGCCGCTTATTCCGTTTGTGGTGCCCCGCCATTGTATAAGCCATTTCTCCTCGGAACCGCCAACCTGCTTATTCATATAATTTGACTGCCAGCTGTTAAATTCACCTCGAATATACATATTATTTGCAGATTGTAATTTATTACCGAAAATTATTAAAACGAAAATTCCTAAAATTAATACGGCAGATTTCAATTTCATATTCCACCTCCGCTTATCTTAAGTTTCTTAAATAAAATTTATACACTTATTTTTCCAAAGTCAAGAAAAAATAAGCGGTAAACAGGGACGGTGCAATACTCTATGTACTTTGAGACGAATGATTATTTGCCCCTGCACAATACATAATATCTTCCTCCGTCCCCACAAAGTTTATACTGTTTTGCACCGTCCCCTTCAGAGTCGCTCTACTTTGT
>CAYQNP010000093.1:0-6149 GCA_964418785.1 uncultured Spirochaetia bacterium
TACCGGTGATAATGGAGAGATATTCCGTTATAATAGAAATAAAAAAGTAGAAAAAATCTTACAGCTTGATGCACAGCAAATAGTTAGTATGTTTAAATCCAGAAACGGCGAACTTTATATCGGCACAGGAAATCTCGGGGACTTATATAAACTTAAAATAAGATATACTGAAGAAGGAGAATATGTATCAGATGTACTGAATGCTAATGGCTTTGCTAAATGGGGAAGAATTAATCTTGATTACGAAAAACCTGCAAATACTGATATTGAAGTATATACCAGAACAGGAAATGTAAAAAATATTGATGATACATGGAGTGAATGGAATAAACTCTCAACTCTAAAAGGCCTTTATATTATATCTCCTCCTGCTCAATACATACAATTCAAAATAGTTCTAAAATCTAAAAATAGAAAAAAAACACCATTTATATACAGCATTGATATACCATATATAGTAAAAAACAGACCGCCCGAAATACTCGATGTATCTTTAAAAAAAGATACACGTATAGGCAGCAAAATAAATTCTAAAAACAGTTCTATTAAAACTTTGAACAGCCCGGATTTCAGTATAAAAATATCATGGAAAGCAGAGGATCGCGATAAAGATAAACTTATCTATTCAGTATGGGCATCTCCTGATAATACAGGCAAATGGATACTGGTTAAAGATAAAATTGAAGACACCTATCTTAAATTTGATTCTCGCTATTTACCGGACGGCAACTATAAATTTAAAATTATTGCTGACGATATCCCTTCAAATACATTGGATACTCACCTACAAGGCGAAAAAATTTCAAAAAAATATATAATCGACAGTACCCCGCCTGTATTTAAAAATGTTAAAATTAAAAAAATATCTAAAAATAAATATATAATATCAGGGAAGGTTCAGGATCAATTCTCTAATATCAGTAATATATCCTATCTTGACGGAATTTATAAATGGATTAATGTCTTCCCTGTAGATGAAGTCTTTGATTCACAAACAGAAAATTTCTCTTTTACTTATAACCATAATCCTGACAGAGAAGGAATTGTTATTTTAAAAGCAACCGATACAGCAGGAAATATAACTACTTACTACATCACAACCGCTAAATAATAATAAGGGACGGTGCGTCTTTTTGTCTCTTTTTCCGGGGACGGTGCAATACTTTATTAATTCTTTCATTGACATTTTGATGCTTTTTCCTGTCATTTCAACCTATTCTTTATCATTTTGGCGCTTTTTCCTGTCATTTCGACTCTCCCTCCTTTGTCATTTCGAGTTTCTATCTCCTGTCATTTCGCCCCCCCTATGTCATTTCGAGGAATACGGCTTTGCCGTATGACGAGAAATCTAAAATAATTTTTCAGAATCAGGATTCCTCACACTCGCTCCGCTCGGTTCGGAATGACAGTGTGTGTATGCTCATTCGGAATACCATTGTTTGATAGATCCTTCGGGATAATAATTTTGTATGTATTCTTACTCAAAATAACATCGTGATGAATGATATTCTACACTGCACAATACATAATATCTTCCTCCGTCCCCACAAAGTTTATACTGTTTTGCACCGTCCCTATTTTTTACCTATTTTTTAATAAATATCTTGAATTTCTTTTTTCATTTGTTATATATAATTACTATATGGGTATAAAAGAAGAAATATATGTAATTGGCCACAAAAATCCGGATACCGATTCAATTGTATCGGCAATTGCTTATACTGAACTAAAAAAAGCTCTTGGTGTAAAAAATATCAAAGCATGTCGCGCAGGTGTATTAAACCAACAAACTTCCTATATTCTATCTGCATTGAAAGTACAGCCGCCTATTTACCTGCCTGATGTAAAAATAAAAGTAAAAGATATAATGGCTAAAAAGCCTGTTTATATATATGAGAATGAGCCTTTTAAAAATGCTTTAATAAAGTTTAAAAAACATAAAATCAGATTTCTACCTGTTCTGAACTTGCAAAAAATTCCTATAGCCTATCTTACTTTATCTACAGTTACAAACAACCTATTAGACTTCTTTGAAAGTACTCAAATTAAAACATCCACTCAGCTCATAAAAGAGGTTTTAAACGGACAAATACAGGGTTACAATAATTTCTCTAAAGATTTTTTTGAAGCAAAAATAATACTGGCTACCGGCTCAGTTGCTTCTTTTCGTAGAAGAATAGAAAAAAACTCTTTGCCTAAAATTATTATTGCTGACGATAGAAAAGATATTCTAAATGAAATCTGGAAACATAAAAATATTAAAGTTGTTATATTTTCCAGGAACTTAAAACCATCTAAAAATTTAATCACAAAAGCACTCCAGAACAATATTATTTTGATATTCTCAAAGTTTAATACCACTAAAATTGTCTTTCTTTTAAAGCAGGCTATGCCTGTTATCTCAGTAGCAGCTGAAAATCCAATAAAAATACACCCTGATAAAACAGTCGAAGAAATAAATGAGATAATGAAAGACTCCGACATAAAAGGAATTACTGTTGTTGACGATAAAAACAGATTAATCGGCATAGTAACTAAAAGCCTTCTCTTAAATAAGCCGAATAAAAAACTGATTCTTGTTGACCATAATGAAGCAACTCAGGCAATCGACGGAGTTGAAGATATTGAAATAAAAGAAATTGTTGATCATCACAGGATATCACCTATTAATACTGAAAAGCCGATTACATTTATAAATTATCCTGTTGGCAGCACTTCAACCATCATAGGAATGCTCTATAAAGAGCATAATATAAAACCGGATAAAACCACAGCATCTCTTCTTATTGCCGGCATACTCTCCGATACAGTTATTTTAAAAAGTCCTACTACCACTAAAACAGATATAGATATCTTAAAATGGTTAAACAAAACAGCACAAATGGATTATAAGAAATTTGCAAGAGAATTTTTTAAAGCAGGCTCTAAAATAGATTATAAAAACATAGACAAACTTATAGTCAGTGATTTTAAAAATTTCGATATGAACGGAAATAAAGTAGGTATAGGTCAAATCGAAACAGTAGGATTTTCAGAGTTTTATAAATTTAAAGATAAATTTTTAAAAGAACTGTCAAAACTTCGTGATTCCCATAAATATGTACTTGTGGCTCTCCTTATTACTGATATAAGTATGCAGACAAGCCTTCTGCTTACTTCAGGTGAAGAAAAAATTATACGCAAAATACCGTACAAACGAATTGATGATAATCTCTTTGAATTAAAAGGTGTTCTGTCACGAAAAAAACAGGTTGTTCCTTTTATATCCAGATTATTCCAGTAAAATATAATTTGACTTTACAAACTTATTAAATACCTTTTTAATAATAATAAAATAGGAGATTCAATGTATACTGTATTAATGAATGATTACGGAAATAATGATACCTTAACAAATGAGCACGGATTTTCGCTGTTAATAACAGATAAAGAAAAAAACATTCTGTTCGACACCGGTTTATCACAAAAAACACTGGATAATGCCGGACAATTAAATGTAGATATACAAAATATTGATGCAATTGTAATATCACATGGACATTACGACCATATTGGCGGACTTAAATTTTTTATGGATTCTATAAATAAGGATATACCTGTGTTTGCCTCTGATAAAATATTTATTGAAAAATATAAATACATAGATAAAACTTATTCTTATATAGGTTATCCTAAAATCCTCATTTCAGCAGCCTATAAAAAAAAATTTATACTTTTCCCTAAAACTTATAAAATAACCGACAGACTTATACTTGCTCATATAAAAAAAGATACTTCATATAAAGAAAAATATTTTTTTATTAAACAGAAAGAATATATACCTGACTATTTTAATGATGAGATAATATTGATTATAAATGATTCAGACGGGATAAGTATTATAAGCGGCTGTTCACACTCCAAACTGAACAATATAATTAATACTGCTATTGAAATTACCGGCAAAACTACAATTAAATCTTTAATAGGAGGTTTTCACCTTTCAAAAGTATCTGATAAAGTAATTATAAAAACTGCTGAAGATTTAAAAAATTATACTATTCATAAAATTGCAGTTTGTCATTGTTCAGGCAAAAATGCTTATGAAATTTTTAAGCAAAAACTTCCCGGTACTGAAATCTTTTGGTGCAATACAGGTGATACATTTTAATTAATAAACAGGAAGAAACAAATGAAAAAAGATAAAGAAAAAATATTAAACTACTTACAAGAAGTAAAAACTCCTTTAAAATTAAGACGAATTTACAAGAAATTTAAAAAAATAGAACAACAGAGAATAGACTTTATACTCAACTCTCTTATAGATGAAGGAAAAATAATTAAAATAGATAAAAATAAATATATAATTACAGGTGCAATTGATTTCCGTATAGGGAAATTAAGTTTAAATAAAGACGGATACGGTTTTGTAGATCCTATTGAAGGAGGGAAAGGAATATTTATTCCGCCAAGATATATTGGTTTTGCTCTTGATAGAGATATTGTAAAATGCAGAATTATGAAAAATAAGAAAAGGGATTATGGTATTATTGAAGAAATTTTGGAACGCGGGAGTCATAAAATTGTTGGAAAAGTTATTGTTAAAAATAAAAAATTATTTGTAAGACCTGTAGATACAAAAATCCATTTCGATTTTAAACTTGATTTTAAAGATACTCTAATAGCCAAAGAAGGAAATTATGTAGTTTTAAGTATAAAACATATATCATCCCCCAAAATAATGCCGCCGGTTAAAATCATAGAAAATCTCGGCAATGATAACCCTAAAATTGACATAGAAATATTATTGCGAAAATATAATATAACTCCTGACTTTAATGATAATGTATTGTACGAATTAGACTCATTAAACGAAACCATCACAGAAAAAGAGATAAATTCCAGAATCGACTTACGAGACCTTCTGTGTTTTACAATAGACGGGGAAGATGCAAAAGATTTCGATGATGCGGTTGCTATACAGAAATTGACTCAAAACCGATATAGACTTTTTGTTCATATTGCAGATGTATCTTATTATGTTAGACCGGATTCAGAATTGGATAAAACAGCCTATGAAAAAGCTACCAGTGTATATTTTCCGGATAAAGTCTTTCCCATGCTTCCGGAAAAACTGTCTAATGAACTCTGTAGTCTAAAACCTTTTGAAGACAGACTTACAATGACATGTGAAATGGTTGTTAATGCTAAAGGCGATGTCCAAAAATTTAAAATTTATAACAGCATTATTAACAGTAAAGCCAGATTAACCTATAATATTGTACAGAAAATAATAGATGGCGATAAAAATGTAAGAATGAAATATCCTTATGTTGTTAATTCCATACTGGAGATGAATGAATTGGCAGATATACTGGAACGCAAAAGATTAGCACGCGGTTCTATAAATTTTGATATGCCGGAACCAAGATTAATACTTGATGAGAACGGAATACCCGTAGATGTAGGAAAAAGGGAAAGATTAAAATCACATAAACTTATTGAAGAATTTATGATACTTGCAAATGAAACTGTGGCAAAATTTATTTCGGATAAAAAAGTGCCTTCAATTTACCGGGTTCATGAACCGCCAAATATGGATAAAGTTGAAAATTTTCTGAACATATTTAAACTCATTGGTATTAAAATACCTAAATATAAAAAAATCACTCCTAAATTTTTTCAGGATATTATTAACAGTGTAGCAGGCAGACCTGAAGAAAATCTTATAAATTTCTTAATGCTGAGAACAATGAGTATTGCCAGATATTCTACTGATAATATAGGTCATTTCGGTCTCGCATCTTTATATTATACTCACTTCACATCCCCTATAAGAAGATACGCAGACCTCGTAATCCATAGAATCTTAAAATTGCTTATAAAAAACAAATCAGTTAAACGCTTAAAAAAATTCTCAAAAGATAATCTTGAACTAATTTGTAAACATATTACAGAACAGTCTATTAATGCCCAAAATGCCGAACGTGATATTGTTGAACTTAAACAGATTCAGTTTATCTCAAAAGAAATAGGCAATATCTTTGAGGGAATTATTACGAAAATCACTGAAAAAGAAATTAAAGTAGAATTAATAGATTCATTAATATGGGGCTCTGTATTACTTAAGGATATAAAAGACGATTACTACATTGTGGATGATAGCCACT
>CAYQNP010000094.1:0-14915 GCA_964418785.1 uncultured Spirochaetia bacterium
ATAGAATTTTACACAAAAGAAAAAATAAAAGAGAATAAAGATAAAATTAAAGAATATAAAGTAATAGTGGATGCAATACTCGGAACGGGTATAAACAGCCCGCTGAGAGAACCTCTGGATAGCATTGTTGAATTAATAAATGAATCCGGGAAAAAAGTATTTGCAATAGATATGCCTACCGGATTATATTCTGACTGTTCAAGTGTAAATAAAAATAATGCAGTCGTTAAAGCGGATAATACTATAACTTTCGGATTGCCTAAAATTTCTCAGGTTATGTATCCTGCTAAAGAATATGTCGGGAAATTAAAAGTTGTTAATATTGGTTTCCCTTTTGATATGATTAAACTTGATGATATAAACATTAATTTAAGCACAAGAGAATTGATAAAGGAGTTTATTCCGAAGAGAAGAGAGAACAGTCATAAAGGAGATTTCGGCAGGGTGGTGATTTATGCCGGTTCACCGGGAAAGACCGGAGCCGCTGTACTGACTTCTGAAGCAGTATTAAAAAGCGGCGCAGGGCTTGCTACTTTGATTTGTGATGAAAGATTAAACCAGATCTTTGAAAATAACCTTAAAGAAGTTATGACTTTTCCGATAGATTTACAGGCAGGTAGTGAATACAGTAAATCTGCCAATCTTATTAGTACCGCTGATGTTATAACAATAGGCCCTGGTATTTCAACTGAAAATTATGCTTCGGGTTTCCTGAATTACATTTTAGAAAATGTAAAAAATAAAGTCATTCTCCTTGATGCAGATGCTTTAAATATAATCTCAAAAAATATGGGAATCTTGAAAAAAAGCAGTAACCTGTTTATTTTAACACCGCATATAGGAGAGTTCGGAAGATTGACAGGATTGGCAAAAGATGACATAATTAATAACAGATTAAAAGTTGCTGTTAAATTTGCAAAAGAATTGAATTTGATACTTGTTCTTAAATCTGCAGATACCATAATAGTAAGTCCTGAAGGAGAAGTATTTATTAACGGAATAGGCAATAATGGTATGGCAACAGCCGGGTCCGGGGATGTCCTGACAGGTATTATAAGCGGTATGGTTGCTCAATCCCTAAAACAAAACATTCCTGTTTTTAAAGCAGTTGTCGCTGGAGTGTACTTGCATTCATTATCAGGTGATATTGCAGTCAAAGAGACAGAAACATATTCCCTTATTGCTTCTGATTTAATAAACTTTTTACCTGAAGCATTTAAAAATATAAAAGATGATTGAACGACCTAAAAAAAGAATGTCACGCAGAAAACTCGGGCTTATTATTACTTTAGTAGATTTTTTAATTATTTTTATCTTTATTTTCTATTCAAATAAATATTTTGTCAATAGCAAAACAGTAAAATTGGATAACGGCCTGGTTTTAAAATATAAATATTTTAAATTAAAGAATGATATAGGGTATATGTTTAATTTTTCTGTAAAAAATATAACAGACAGGAAAATTAAAATTGTTATTGAAAATTCAGGGATAATAGAATTTTTTATAAAACAGAATAATGATATTATATGGAAGAAGAAATCAAATTTCAATGATAAATTCGTAAAAGTTATACAGAAACAGAAGTGCTGCATAGTTGCTCTGCTTCGTAAAGATGATATAATAATGTATAATGAGATATATGATAATTATAAAAACAGTTTTCTTAAAGGCAGATATATATTTGGTGCTAAAATTATTATAGACGGGAAGGAGTATGTGTTAGAAAAATCTCTGGAAATAGAAGAATAGGAGTTGTTTATGAAAAAATTTGAATATAAGTTTTTTGTGCAGTATGCAGATACAGACAAAATGGGATATGTTTATTATGCAAATTATTATGTGTGGTTTGAAGCTGCAAGAACTGATTTCCTTAGAAAGGCAGGTTATCCGTACAAAGTCATGGAGGCGGAACAGATAATGCTGCCGGTTGCTGAATCACATTGTAAACATTATGCACCTGCTTTTTTTGAAGATGATATAATAATAGAGTTGTGGATTAGTGAACTGAAAAATGTGAGTTTGAAGATTTCTTATAATGTTATTCGGGAAAACGATAATAAATTGCTTGCAACAGGATATACTGTTCATTCTTCTATAAATAATAAAGGCAAACTTATCCGTCTGCCTGAAAAATTTATTAATGTTATTAAACCTTATGTTGAATAAAAGTTACTATGTTTATTTTTTACATTGACTTTAATATTTAAGAGATTAAGTTTATAATTATGAAAAAAGAGATTAATTGGCAGGATATTGATGCAGCAAGAAAATTGCTTGAATTACCGAATAAAGCTTCTATTTCTACAATTAAAAATGCATACTACAGACTTTCTAAGAAATATCATCCGGATAACTGTTCAGATACAGATTGTGTTGATATGATGAAAAGAGTTGTGGATGCGTATAAACTGCTGATTAAATATTGTGAAGAATATCCGATTCCTTTAGTAAAAGATGAGATTACCGATAATGAAGTTAAGTTTAGTTATCAGGATAAATTTTACTCGGATTGGTGGTGATAATGAAAAAAATTCTTATATTTTTATTTATCTGGACTAATTTTGTTTATGGTGCTGATAATGAATATTTAAAAAAGGCTGATAAATATTTTAAAGAGGGGAAGTTTTCTCTTGCCGAGATATTTTATAAAAAGGTTATAAAGTCTGAACCGGACAGTTTTAAAGCAAATTTAAATCTCGGTAAAATATATTTTTATCAGGATGATTTTAAAAAAGCATTAAAGTATCTTAATACTGCCAATGATATTAAATCCGATTTAAAAACAAAATTTTTAATTGCTAATACTTATGTTATGCTGAATAAACCTGAAATTGCTATGACTTATTACAGTAACATAATAAAGAGCAAACCTGATTACAGTGATGTTTATCTGAACGCAGGACTTGTATCTTTCAAAAAATTATATAATAAAAAATTGACTATTTATTTCTGGGAAAATTTTTTAAAATTAAGGCCTGATGATAAACAGGCTTCGAATATAAGAAAAGCATTATCATATTTAAAGGATCCTGATTTTAAATTACAACCGCCTGCTGAATCCGTTGCAGCCGGCGGAAAGCAGACTTCAGGAACAGCCGGAGGTACTTCTTCTGCTTCTGCCGGAACTTCCGGGTCGTCTTCTTCAAATGTTAATCCTTTAGATGCCATAAAAATAAAAGGTAAAGATATAATCTCAAAAAGTGAAACAAGATATAAAATAAAAGATAAAAAAATGATAACTACAGATTAATATTTAAGGATGGAACAATGGCTGCAAGAGTAAAAAAAAGTAAAACTTCTATTAATGAAAACAGTAATTTTTTTAAATTTTTAAAAGATAAATACAGCTCTTCTGTGATTTACGGAGTTGCCGGATTATTTTTCTTGATTATTTTATTCCTTTTGATACGCGGTTGTACTTCAAACAAAGAGGCTGATTTTTCCAGACAGATTCAGATGTATAAGGAACTTCTAAAAGAGAATCCGGATAACTATCTTGCTCATCTCGGACTGGGAAATATTTATAAAAAGCTGGGTTATTATGATAAAGCTATAGATGAATATAAAAAAGCACTTAAAATAAAACCTGATCTCGTTGATGCCTTAAATAACCTCGGACATACTTATGCTCTGAAAGGAGATTATAAAAAAGCCATTGACACATATAAAAAGGCATTGGGGTATAATCCGAATAATCCCGGTATATATAATAATATGGGAAAAGTATATGAACAGCAGGGATTTAATGAAATGGCTTTGAAAAATTATTTAAAAGCTAAAAGTAATGAACCTAATGATGCGGAAGCATATATTAATCTTGCTAAAATATATGAAAAACAGGGATTATATGAAGATGCGCTGGACGAGTATAAAAATGCACTTAGAGTAGATCCGGCAAATGAAGAAGCAAAATCCGGTGTGGAAAGAATGATAAAAATACTAAATAAAAATAAAACTTCTACAGTAAAACAGACTGAAGTTTCTGAAGATACTGTTTCAAAGGCATTGGAACTTTATAATAAAGGAAAGAAGTATGAAGAATCCGGTGATATTGATAAGGCTATAAAATATTATAAAAAAGCAGTTGAAAAATATCCGGATATGCAGAAAGCTCATTCTGCTCTTGGAAGACTTTATACAAAAAAAGGTGAATTTGATCAGGCAATAGGGCATCTTCAGAAAGCCATTAAACTTGATCCCGATGATGCCGATGCACATTTTAATCTCGGTACTATTTATGAAAAGAATAAATTAAATGACTCTGCAATGAAAGAGTATGCTAAATCTCTTGAAATAAAACCTGATAATGCTGAGGCAAGTTACAGATTGGGAATATTATATTTTATGAAGGGAATGTATCAACAGGCAATGGTTCAATTTAAAAAAGCAACTGTGTTAAAGCCTGATTTTACAAAAGCGCATTTTAACCTGGCTGTAACTTATGATGTTTTAAATAAATCACAAAAAGCATTAAATTCTTATAAACGAACTCTTGAATTAAAACCGGATTATCCTAATGCAAATGCTTATATTGGTATTATATATAACAAACAGGGACTGTATTCTAAGGCAATAGAATATTACAAGAAAGAATTAAATATTTCGCCGGATAATCCTGATGTGTTTTATAATCTCGGTATTTCGTATGCTAACCTTGGAAAATATAACGAAGCTGTGAAATATTTTAAAAAAGCCATAAATTTAAAGGAAAACGATCCTGATATATATTATCAGCTTGCTCAGGCGTATGAAAAAATCGGCAACTATTCTGAAGCAATAAAAACTTACAATCAGGAATTAAAGTTAGACCCTACAGATGCTGTTGCATTGTATAATATAGGAACTTTGTACGATAAGTTAAATCTTTATAAAAAGGCAATTGAATCATATAAACGGGCTATTGATAAAAAGCCTGATTATTATAAGGCTTATAACAATATTGGTGCTACTTATAAAAATTTAAAGAATTATGATGAGGCTGTCAAATACCTGAAAAAGGCTATTCAAATTAACCCTAATTTTCTTGATGCACATAATAATCTGGGACATGCGTATGAAGAAATGAAACTTTATGATGAAGCATTAAAAGAGTATAAAACAGCTATAAATATTTCTCCTACATCTGTTGAGTCTCATTTTAATCTCGGAACTTTGTATGATAAACTCGGTTTATACGAAGAATCCGAAAAAGAGTTTTTAAAAATTATTAAGATAAAATCAAATTATCCTGATGCATATAAATCACTTGGATATCTTTATTATAAAAAATTAAACAATAAAGAAAAAGCAAAAGAAAATTTTAATAAATATTTAAAATTAAAACCGAATGCACCTGATAAGAATATAATATTAAATATAATAAATTCATTATGAATAACAGAGAGAAGATATTAAAAAACGTAAAACGAGTAGTTGTAAAAATAGGTACAAAATCATTAACCAATGATATAGAACTTGACAGAAAAAAGATAAAGAAAATAACGGATGAGATAAGTCATTTAATAAAAACAGGATACCAAGTATCCCTTGTTTCATCGGGAGCAGTAAGTGCAGGAATAGGAAAACTTAAGTTAAACAGGAAACCCAAAAGCATACCTGAGAAGCAGGCATCCGCGAGTATAGGACAGATAAACTTAATGTATCTGTATAATTATTATTTTTCAAAGAATAACATTATTATTGGTCAGATTCTTCTTACAGAAAGTGATTTGAAAAATAGAATAAAATATTTGAATATAACAAATACACTTAATACTTTGCTTGAAGAGTATAATGCCTTACCTATAATAAATGAGAACGATGTTGTTGGTATAGATGAATTAATTTTTGGGGACAATGATGAGTTATCTGCATTAATAGCAAATCTGGTAAGGGCGGATTTACTTATACTTTTAACAGATACTGACGGATTTTATCTTAATAATAACGGGGAGCAGGTTCTGTTAAAAGAGGTAAAAAAGATAAATCAGCAGATTACAGCATCAGCAGGAGGAGCAGGGAGTAAATTCAGCAGCGGCGGTATGGTGAGTAAAATAAAAGCAGCTAAAATTGCGACACATTCCGGTATTCCGGTTGTAATCGCAAACAGTAAAAAGAAAGACATTTTGTTGCGTATTTTAAACGGTGAATCAGAAGGTACGCTTTTTTATCCTTCTGAAAAAAGTTTATCACAACGGAAACGATGGCTTGCTTTTTCCGTTGCACCTAAAGGTGATATTATTATAGATAACGGGGCAAGAACTGCTATTCTTAATAAAGGGAAAAGTCTGCTTCCGGGCGGTATTGTGAAAGTAAAAGGTAAATTTGCAAAAGGTGATCCTGTAAATATACTTGATGAGAGCAATAAAATTATTGCTCGAGGGTTGTCAAATTTTAATAGTATTGTGCTGAATAAAATAAAAGGCAAAAAAACTTCTGAAGTGAAAAAAATAATCACTAATAGTTTTTATGAAGAAGTTGTAAACAGGGATAATCTTGTTATACTTCCGGGATAATATATTATTTTTTTGCAAGAAAACACATAACATCACCATAGCCGAATCGCTTTACAAATCTGTCTGCAATATATTTTATTGCTTTGTTTGCTCTTCCTTTTTCTATCCCGCCCCATGTTACAAATTTCTCTATACTAAATCCTGCTTTCAGAAGCATTCCTTTTAGTGTCTTTTTTGAAAAAATATATATGTGATCTCTGTGATATGAGCGCCATGTTTCTTTAAACAGCCATGCTTGAAAACTGTCTACTCTTGGTGTCGTTATAATAAGATATCCGCCTGGTTTTAGTATACGATATATCTCTACTATTGTATCCTGCGGTGACGGAACATGTTCTATGACATGAGACATATGCACTATCTCAAAAGTATTTGATTTGAATCCTGTCTGCTCAAGTGTTTTATTATGAATTTTTACACCAAAATTTTTTCTTGCATATTCAGCGCTTTCTTTGCAGATTTCAACACCTACAGGTTCCCAGCCCTTTGCTTTTACATAATTAAGCAGCAATCCTAATGCACTCCCTATATCTAAAAATTTTCGGTCTTTATTTGTGAACTTTTTTGAAATTCTGTCAAATCTTATATCATTCAGTGTTAATTTCATTAGATTAAAAAAATTATCTTTATTCCTGTATTCATAGTTAAAGTATTTCTGTGAATACCTGCCTTTTAAATCTTGAAATACAGGTCTTGGATTCTGATAAATAAGCCCGCAGTTTCTGCAGATAACATATTTATAATCGTCAAAGAGGATAAAATTATCACTATTATCCTGTCCGCATAGATTGCATTTTACGAGTTCTATTTTTTCTTTTCTTTTGTTGATTTTTTTCATCTTGTGTACAATATAAGGGGTGCTTTTGCACCCCTTTCTTATTTGGTTAATAAAGTTCTTTCTTTAATGCTAAATATGCGTCTCTTACTGATTCGTCATTCTTTATCTCAGGTTTTGACTCGATTAACTTTAAAAAATTACCTATTATCTGTTTTTTTAAGTTTTCCCTTTCTTTTTTATCCATTATATTACTCCTTTTTTTCTTACATATCTTTTTTTATCTGTTCTATGACTCGTTCAATGTCCGGTCTTCTGCTTGAATTAGGGTACATTTTAAGTGCTCTTTCCCATAATTTTAAGAGATAAATCTTATTCATAATAAAACTCCTTCTCAATATATATTGTTAATATATATTTCGGAAGTTTTATTTTTTTCTGAATTTAATTATTATTGGCGAGCCTGTAAAATCGAAGTTTTCTCTCATTCTGTTGATAATATAGTTCTTATAATTAGTTTTGATCTTATCCGGCTTGTTTGTAAATAAAGCGAAAAAAGGAGGTGCTGTTCCAATCTGAGTGCCGTAAAATATTTTTATATAGCCGCCGTACTGCGGAGGCATATTCTTATTCACTATTTTCTGTATAAAGTCATTAAATTCTGCAGTGGGTATTCTGGATGTGTAATTCTTGTATACTTGTAATACTAAATTTAATATCTTTGTTACTCGTAATCTCGTTTTTGCAGAGACGAATAACAGAGGAATGTGGCTTATAAACGGATTATTCTCTTTAAGCTCTTTTTCAAACTCTACTGCTGTATATGAATCTTTATCTATTAAATCCCATTTGTTATAAACAATAATTGAGGCTTTTGCTTCTTCCTGCACTATGTACATTATCTTCTTATCCTGTTCGCTTAGTTTCTCGGTTGCATCTACTACCAATACAACGACATCACTTCTTCTTATACTCTTTATTGCTCTGTTCATTGAATAATATTCTACAGATTCTTTAATTCGTGCTTTTTTTCTTATACCTGCTGTATCTATTAATGTAATATTGCGGTTCATATATCTTATTTTTGTGTCAATGCTGTCTCTGGTTGTGCCGGGCATATCTGAAACAATAGACCGGGACTCATTTGTAAGAGCATTTAATATTGAGGATTTCCCTACATTCGGCTTTCCTACCATTGCTACTTTTATTTCGTCTTCTATATTGTCTTTATGTATCTTTACCGGAATATTCTTCTCTATATATTCAAGCAGTTCACTTAAATTTAATTTGTGTACTGCTGATATTGTTATTATATTATTAAATCCAAGAGAATAAAATTCAGACTTCAAAACTTCATCATCAAGCATTGTTGGATTGTCAACTTTATTTATAACCAGCACAACATGTTTTCCTGATTTCCTGATATAATCCGCTATCTCATTTTCGATTGGCATTAGTCCGTCTTTTGATACTACAAACAAAATTATGTCTGCATCATCTATAATACTGTAGGATTTTAAAGTAACTATATAATCAATGTCATTTTTTGTGTCGACTATTCCGCCGGTATCTATGAGTTCATATCTGTTCTCATTTATTTCAAAATCTGCTGTGATAAAATCTCGTGTTACCCCTGGTTTTGGTGAAACAATTGCAATTCGTTTCTTTACAAGCATATTAAATAGAGTCGATTTGCCTACATTCTGCCTGCCTACAATTACTACTTTCGGTATATGTTTCATAGTATCTCTTTATATATATGTTTTATTTTAATAGTCAAGTAATATGAAAGCATGTTTTGTATTTTTATTTAAAATTACTTGAAAAAATAAAACTGTATATTATATTATGTTTTATGAGATTTATAATTACATTCTTATTATTATTTTTCAGTACTACAATATTAAAAGGCGAGATAACTGTTTTTACTGATGATTTTAATAATACTTCTTACATCTCTGTTATAAGTAATGTTACCATTACAAACAGTATGGCTGTATTGTCTAATGTAAATTTTGATGGAGTATTATATTCTTCTATTATATCAAAGAAAACCAATGAAGTATGGAATTATCTTATAATAGATTATGAGAAAACAAATACAGGTTCTACAGCTCCGGATATTAATTTTGATATATGTGATACTAATGGTTCTATTTTAATTGCTAATTTAACAAATCATACAGTTCAATTAAGTGTTTTTGCTGAAATAAAAGACAGAAATAAGATAAAAATCAAGGCTGACTTTATAAAAGGAATAGGAGTCACCAAGGGTTCTGTATTGCTTAAGAAGTGGAGTGTTTCTGTTAATGTAAAAAGTACAATTTCAGAAGCATATCCTGATTATAGTGATAAATTTTATGCTGCACCAACACCGTTTAAAATATCTGACAATAAGATACGATTTTATTATTTGTTTAGCGAAAATTCAATAGTCTCTCTTGATATATATGATGTAAATTACATACTCGTAAAATCTATATGTTCAGATAAGAATTACTCTGCAGGTTCATATCTTAATGAAACATGGAACGGGAAAAACGGGAATGGGGTATCTGTATATAGCGGCTTATATATTGCTAAACTTACTGTTAAAGACAGTAATAAGAATATAAAATCCACCTTAATCTTCCCTTTTGCAGTAATAAAATAGAGTGGGGACGGTGCAAAACAGTATAGAATGCGTGGATTTTAGTAGTATGCTTACCGTCGTTACTATGATAAGTATTTAATTCACATTGTATAAAGAAGTGATAACTATATATTTGTTTAATATTATATGAAAATTTATTATGCTTTCTCTTATGTTTATAACGTTGCTGCTTTTTATACGGATCCTGCTGTTGATTTATATGTTTTGACCCGTCTCTTTTATATTAACTGGTTCCAATTCATTTCCTTCTATAATTATCTATTAAGAAAACTAACAAATAAAAAAAATATATTGACTTGACAATATATATTGTGTAATTAAATAATAAGTTCATTTTTTTAGGAGGAGTTATTTTTATGTTTTTATTTGGAAAGAATAAAGAAGAAAATTCAGAACAGGAGAAAGTGAACAGTTTATTATTAAATGTAAAGCAGTATAAGGCAAATGATATATTATATAAGCAGGGGGAGAAAAGCAGTGATTTATATGTGTTAAATTACGGAAAAGTTGCTGTATATGTAGATGACACTTTTATAACAGAGATTTCGGAAAAAGGTGCTATTATCGGCGAGTCATCATTGCTGCTGGAAGAGACGAGAAGTGCAACTATAAAAGTTATAGAAGATTCGGAATTTATGGTTATTCCGGGAGAATATATTGATAAAGTAATAATTGAGAATCCTTCTATTGGAATAAATCTTTTAAAGATTTTAATAAAAAGGTTAAGGAATACAACAAAGCAGGTTGTATATTTGCAGCGCAGGTTGTGGGAATATGAGCAGAAAATAAAGGATTTAGAGCATGAAAAAGAGGATACAGAAGATTTTAGATTAGGGCAATTGTTCTATAAAAGCGGAATAATTACTCGTGAACAGCTTAAAGAATGTGAAAAAATACAGGAAGATTACGGAAAAAAAGGAATAAAGAAAAATTTCGGGGAAATTTTAATTGAAAGAGGATATGCAACTGTATTTCAGGTAATGCAGGTATTGAAAATTCAAAAAGAGTTAAAAAACATAGGTTCTGATGCCGACAATTAAATTGATTGAGGTTTTTTATGGCTCGAAGAAGAAAAAGCGGTTGCGGTATAACCTTACTTTTCTGGATAATAATTTTTCTTGTTTTACTTATAATTTTATTGCAGATGCAGGATAATAAGCAGAAAAATAAGAATTTAATAAATAGAATAAGTAATATATTTAATAATAAGAAGAACAACAATATAAAGCAAGATAAATCTGAGCGGCTGGTTTCTATAAAAAATCTACAGAAAAAATTGCAGAATCGTACGGATAAAAGATATATTTCAATTGATTTATACTTTGTAAAATATATTGAATCATTGGATAAATTAAAATTAGTAAAAGTAACAAGAAAGATAAGATATACGGATATGGTATTGACGAAATCTATTGAGGAGTTAATAGCAGGACCAACAGAGTCAGAGAGCAGAAAAGGTATAAGCTCGGTGATGCCTGCCGGTATTAAACTTTTAGGAATAAATATAAAAAACGGGATAGCATATATAAATTTTAATTCAGCCTTTGAGTCCGGGGTTGGAGTATCTATGCTGGAAGCAAGACTTTATCAGGTAGTATATACGGCTACTCAGTTTGAAGGAATAAAAGGAGTACGCTTTTTAATAGAAGGGAAATCAAAATCTGTTTTCAGTGCCGAAGGATTATCTATAAGAAAGCCTTTAACCCGGTTATCCGGTGCGCCTGTTTTTTAATTTTTTTTGAAACTTTTTTAAGAAAAAGCAGTCTAATTATATAGAAGTTAAATTTTAGTAAGGAGGTTCAAATTGGCTATAACTTCAACAAATAATGATAAATATAAGAAGAAGATAAAGGCCGGCTTAAGCGAAGATATATTATCAATTTATTTAAAAGAAATAAATCAGATAGATTTGCTTACAAGAGAAGAAGAGGAAGAACTTGCAAAGGAAGCAATGAAAGGAAATGAAGAAGCAAAACAGAAATTAATACAGGCTAATCTGAGATTTGTGGTTAGTATAGCAAAGAAATATCAGGTAAGCGGTATATCATTAATTGACTTAATAAATGAAGGTAATTTAGGACTAATTATTGCTTCTGAAAAATTCGATTATCGAAAAGGGTATCATTTTATATCGTATGCTGTATGGTGGATCAGGCAGTCTATTTTAAAAGCAATTGCAGAGAAATCACGGCTCATAAGGTTGCCGTTAAACCGTTCTATTGATGTGCGTAAAATAGAAGAGAGTATAAATAAACTTACTATTAAATTAAAAAGAACACCTTCTGCTGCAGAGATAGCTGATCAGCTTGAAATGGAAAACGAGGAAGTTAATACTTTACTTGGTGCTACTCAAGGTTATGTTTCTTTAGAGACACCTATAGGCAATGACAGTACAAGTGTTATTTCTGATATAGTTTCCGATGCAAGCGCTCCAAAACCTGAAGATAATGTTATTTTTTCTTCCCTCCAGGAAAGCCTGAATGAATCTCTTGACAGTCTTTCGGAAATAGAAAGAATTGTTGTAATTTTGCGATACGGCTTAAATAATTTTAAAAAAATGTCTCTTGAGAAAATCGGACAGAAGTTCGGTCTTTCTAAAGAGAGAATCAGACAGATAGAGAAAAAGGCTATTAAAAGATTAAGACATCCTTCAAGGAGTCAGAAGATTAAGCCGTTTCTCACTTGATATTTTAATGAAATATTTTTTTATTTATCTGCTTCTTGCTGTTAACCTGTTCTCACAATCTATTGATATTGAATTGTTTAAAAAAGCAAATAAATTTTATTCTCAAAAAAAATATTATAAAGCAAAAAAAATATATGAGTCTATTATTAACAGCAGTGTAATAACGGAAAAGGATAAACTCCTTTTTAATCTGGGAAATTCATATTATAATCTTCAAATGAAATATAAAGCCTATACTGTGTTTAAAAATTTAATATCAGAATATCCTTCTTCCAAATTTATTAAACCTGCTGTTTTAAAAATTGTTAAGTATCTGAAAGATAAGCATAAATATGATGAAGCTGTTAGAATAATGAGTGATTATTATAGACGGAGTAAAGATAAAGAGATAGGCAAAAAAATTATAGAAATATATATTTTTTCGAGAAAATACAGCGAGGGTTTGAAATTCCTTGATGAAAATTTTTCAATGTCTGAATGGTACCTTGAGCAAAAAGTTTTATTTTTAAAGCATAGCAGGCGCAGTAAAGAAGCAGTTGACCTGTTATTGCAAAATATAAAAAAATATGATAAATTAAAATTTTATGTTATGCTTGCTGAACTTTATGAGCAGAGCGGAAATCTCGATAAAGCTGCTCAATGGTATGATAAAGCTTACACTAAATCTAAAAATATAGAATATTTAATCAATAAAGGCAGAATGTTTATTATTAATAATAGGACAAAAGATGCTGACAGAGTATGGAAAAATATATTAAAGTTATATAAATACAGCCGTAAGGCATATTCTATTATTGCAAATGCTTTTAAAGAATTTGGGATGTATAACGAACTTTTAAAATTATATAACGAAGCATCTGCTCACGGCTTTGATTTTACTGAGGATAAGATTAATATACTTGAAATATTGGGAAGAATAGATGAAGCTCTTAATGAGTATGTTAAACTACTTAATGTTGCAAATTATTATTCAATAAAAAAAAAGATACTTGATATAGCATTTATAAATGAAGAACAGAATAAAGTAGAAAATTTTCTTGCAGAAACTATAAAAAAGAAGAATAAAATTGAGTTTATATATCCTATCTTAATAGAATTCTATATAAAAACAAAAAATAAAAAGAACCTGATTAATTTTTTTAAAAGTTATATAAACAATGTAAGACTTAATAATATAATCATTACGGATTTATTTAATGCAATGTCGCGATTGTCTTTGTTTTCAGAAGAAATAGATATTTTTCAATATATGGAAGAAAAGAAAAAATTGGATGATGCTTTGAGAATTAAATATATTGAAGCATTATACCTGTCCGGAAAATTTAATAAGATTTTATCTGTTGCAAATAAGATAAGTACTAAAAAATTTGATAAAGAGATATCTTTTTATAAAGGATTAATATATATTAAAAAGAAAAAGTTCAGAGATGCAGAAACTGTGCTTGCAAAATACAGCGATGATTTTGAGTTTTATTCGTTGTTAATAGATTTAAAAATTTATACCGGCAATTATAAAGAAGCTCTGAAAATTATAGAAAAGGGTGAACATAATAAGAAATTTAATAAATCAGAACTATTATATAAAAAAGGTTTTGTGATGCTTTTTCTCGATAAACCTTCAGAAGCTTTTTCTTATTTTAAAAAATTATTAGAAATATACCCGGATACTGAATTTGCAAATGAGAGCGGATTTTACTGCTTTATTTATGATATGCTTCCTAAAGATAATAAAATTCTTGTGCCTCAATTTTTAAAGAAAATATTTGTTAATGATTATGTGTCAGCGTTAAAAGTGCTTGATAAAATTTACATTATAAAAAGAGCAGATTTAATTAAACTTGAAAAGGCTGAACTGTATATAAAGATGGAGCAATATGTTGATGCTTTAAATGAGTTAAAAAATATAAATGAAGATTATGTAATGCCTTATGCTCTTGAAAAAGAAGCTGATATTTATATGAAATATATGAATAAACCTTCTATTGCTGAAAAAATATATAGAAAGATAATAAAAAAATATCCTGCCTATGTTAATATTCAGGATGTCAGAAATAAGATATTAAATAACTAATTGCTTATATCTGTGGATTAATGGTAGAAGTTTCTGAGAAATTAAAGAGTTTTCCAGTATATTATGTAATTGCTCATAATTTATATAAGATAACAATAAAATCAGAAAACTTATAACAACTATGCCTTTAAAAAAACCAAGCGCAAGACCTAACATTCTGTCTATATCGCTTAAATCATTATTCTCTATAAAATTAAACAGAAATTCTTTTAAAAGTTTGAGAAGAATATAAGTC
>CAYQNP010000095.1:0-8391 GCA_964418785.1 uncultured Spirochaetia bacterium
ACTACATTATTATTCAAAAAGTGTATGGGGAATAAAGGCATTAAATTTAGAGCAGAAATTTGTATTTGATGCACTATTAGATCCGGCAATAAATCTTGTTACATTAGTAGGTCAGGCAGGGACAGGGAAAACCTTATTGGCACTTGCAGCAGGCTTAAAGCAGACACTTGACGATAATCTTTACAAGAAACTTCTCGTATCGCGGCCAATAGTACCATTAGGAAAAGACATAGGCTTTCTGCCCGGGTCAAAAGACGAGAAATTAAGTGTATGGATGCAGCCGATATTCGATAATCTGTATTTTATACTTAATCAGACAGGAGAGGCTGTAAGTATGGATAAGGATATACCAAAAAATAAAAAGCGGGGTTCTGCCGGTATAGCAGATTATTTTATTGAAACTGGAATCATAGAACTTGCAGCAGTAACATATATAAGAGGAAGGACTATACCTCAACAATATATAATAATAGATGAAGCACAGAATCTCACACCTCACGAAGTAAAAACTATTATAAGCCGTGTCGGGATTGAGAGCAAAATAATATTAACAGGTGATCCGTTCCAGATTGACAACCCTTATCTTGATACTGAGAGCAACGGCTTAATGTATGTAGCAGAAAAATTTAAGGGACAGGAGATTGCAGCACATATAATTTTAAGCAAGAGTGAAAGAAGTAATCTTGCTTCACTTGCTGCTGAACTATTATAATTAAAAAGGATATATTATGGGTGAAACAGTTGCTATAGGTTTAGGTGTTTTATTTGCTTTAATAATCCTTGCAAAATTTTTAACATCTTCCCAATCACTTAATTACAGAGAAATAAACAAACTTATTGAATCCGGAATGCTCGATAAAGCCAAACAGGCTTTACAAAAAAGTATTCGTTCTTCAAAATTCAGTCCGGATGCACATTTCCTCCTGGCTTCTGTCTACATAAAAGCAAATCAGCCTGATTATGCTATTATGGAATTAAAATCCATTATAAAGAACAATAAATACGGAATTTATGCAAAAAAATTTGAAGTATTTAATCTAATATACACTCTGTATCTGAGACTAAACAAACTGGAAGATGCATATAATCAATTCTTACTTTTTGAGAAAAGTTATCCTGAAGATTATATAGTAACACTGCACATAGGGAAACTGCTTATAAAGAAAAAAGAGTATCAGTCAGCATTACAGTATTTTCATAAAACATTAAAACTTCATTCCACAGACCCTGATGCCATAGCAGGAATAGGAATATGCTATTATTTTCTAAATGATCTTGAGAAAGCGCATGAAAATCTTGATCAGGCTGTAAAACTCGACAGACGAAATACAGAAGCACACTACTATATGGCTTTAGTTCTGCACAAAAAAGGATTATACGATCAGGCTATTATGGAATACGAAAATGCACTTCGCAATAAAAGTTTAAAACTTCAATGTTTATACGGCATAGGGAGATGCTATCAGCAAAAAGAGATAATAACAAAGGCTATTGATACATACGAAGAAGCAGTACGACTTATTGAAACAGAAGCTGAGAAATTCAAACATAATTATAATAAACGGATGATGCTTCTTACAAACCCTATTGTACTTGAAATCAGATATAAGTTAGCAGAATGTTATATGACAGACAGAAATTTTGCAGCAGCAATGGAGCAATGGCAGGAAATAGATTCTGTTAAACCGGGATACAAAGATGTCAAATTAAAACTACAGCAGAATGCACGATATGGAAAAGACAGAATTCAGGATTTTCTAATAGCAAAGGAGATGGAGCTTGAAAAAATTTCACGATATATTATAGGGTATCTGGGGTACATAGTAAAGAAACTGGAGAAAAAGAGCAAAGAAGAATTCATTGTAGAAGCAGTTGGAAATTCACCGGAAGCACATAGCGGGAAAGTATTAATATTAATAAAACGCTCTTTTCATCCTTTAGGCGAAAGGGACTGCAGTGATTTTTACGAAGAGATGCAGAAGCGGAATATCGGGCATGGAATAATAATATCTCCTACAGGTGTGAACGCCAATGCAATTAAATTTGCTCTTGGAAAACCAATAGAATTTGTAGGAAAAAATCAAATGATGCAGTTGTTAAAAAAATACGAACTTAGAATTTAAAATTAAATAATATTAACTACATTCCACTCAGAATCAATCCATAATCCGTAAATATTTATACCTTTTTCAAAATATAATTTTTTTAAATTCTCCACTGATTTACGGATATCAGACTTATGAGTCTCATCGTCAACAGGATGTCCGCCGCAGTCATAATGTCCCACTACAAAGATTAATTTAGAGCCGTGTAAATTTAATGAAATATCAATTTTATGTGAGAGATTATTATCAAGAGAACTATTTTCAGAAAGGACTCTGTCCATTCCTGCTTCTGTTATCATATCAACATAATCAACTTTATATTTATCTTTAATATATTTTATTGCGGGTTCTTGAACCCTTCCATCCATACAATTCAGGCATGTAGCAAATTTTCCTGAACCACTCACAAACTTTATACTCCTTTTCTGTTTCTTTTCCCTGCTTCTCTAATCTGTAATCCGAATAGATTAATAAAGCCTTCAGCGTCTTTCTGATTATATACAGTATCCTCCTCGAAAGTAGCCAGTTCAGAATTATATAAAGAATACGGAGATCTTCTGCCCACAACAATAACATTTCCTTTATATAATTTTAATCTGACTTCACCGGTAACATATTCCTGTGTTTTATCAAGAAAAGCATCTAAAGATTCTTTTAACGGAGAAAACCATTTTCCATTATAAATTAATTCAGCATATCTTAATTCCACCTGTTCTTTATAGTGCATAGTATCTTTATCAAGAGTTATACATTCCAGATCCTTATGAGCAATATGAAGGACAGTACCTGCCGGAGTTTCATACACACCTCTATCTTTTATTCCAACCAATCTGTTTTCCACGATATCAACTCTTCCGACACCATATTCACCTGCAATTTTATTTAACTTCTGCATAAGTTCCAGACCTGACATTTTCTCACCATTTAAACTCACAGGGATCCCTTTTTCAAAACCAATTGTTATATAATACGGTTCGTCAACAACATCTTCAGGATCTTTAGTTAATACAAACATATCCTTTTCAGGTTCATTCCATGTATCTTCAAGGATACCGCCTTCAAAACTTATATGGAGCAAATTTCTATCCATACTGTAAGGTTTATCCTTTGAAACAGGGATAGGGATATCATTTTTTTTAGCGAAGTCTATAAGTTCTTCTCTTCCAGCAAAATCCCATTCACGCCAGGGTGCAATTATTTTCAAATCCGGGGCAAGAGCTTTAAAAGTCAATTCAAAACGCACCTGATCATTTCCCTTTCCTGTAGCGCCATGAGAGACCGCATCTGCTCCTTCTTTAAGTGCAATCTCAACCTGTCGTTTAGCAATAATAGGCCGGGCAATAGCTGTACCTAACAGATATCTGTTTTCATAAATAGCATTGGCTTTTAATGCCTGAAAAACATACTCCTCAACAAACTCTTTTCTTAAATCTTCAATATAAACTTTTGAAGCGCCTGTTTTAAAAGCCTTTTCTTCTATAGCCTTATAATCATCTTCCTGTCCCACATCCGCCACATATGCAATTATTTCAGCATTATATTTAAGTTTCAGCCATTTAAGGATAATAGAAGTATCAAGACCTCCGGAATATGCCAATACTATTTTTTTTATACCCATAATTACACCTCATAAAAAAAACAGAGCACCCAAAGAGGGTGCTCTGTACAATTGACTAAATTTATTATTTTATTTTGTCTGCAAGTCTCTGTATAACATCGCCGTATTTAACGATTACACCTGCGAATACAACAGAAACCATACTCATTAATTTAATTAAGATATTAAGTGACGGGCCTGCAGTATCTTTAAATGGGTCGCCAACAGTATCACCAACAACAGTAGCTTTATGCTGGTCAGAACCTTTACCGCCGGCATTTCCTGCTTCAATATATTTTTTAGCATTATCCCATGCACCGCCGGAATTTGCCATCATTATAGCCAATACAAAGCCTGCTGTCAAAGCACCAACAAGTAAACCTATAACTCCGGCAACGCCAAGTAATAAACCTACAAACACAGGAGTTAAAACAGCAGTTAAAGAAGGTACTATCATCTGCTTTTGAGCTTCACTTGTACAGATTTTTACACTTGTTGCATAATCTGCTTTAGCTCTGCCTTTTAACAAGCCTTTAATTTCTTTAAACTGTCGTCTTACTTCTTTTACAATACTTTGAGCAGTTATACCAACAGCCTTCATAGCAAAAGCACTAAAAGCAAAGGCAAGCATAGCACCGATAAAAATCCCGATTAACACCTTTGGGTTCATTAAATGAACTTCATAAAAATCCATAAAATCAAGTATAGTAGCATTAGCGAGATTTATAACTTTATCACCATACTGAATAGTATGTTTACCTATCAACTCAAGGCCTGCTTTTATTTCTTCAATATATGCAGCAATCAAAGCCATAGCTGTTAAAGCAGCGGAGCCAATAGCAAAACCTTTACCTGTAGCAGCAGTAGTATTTCCCAGAGAATCAAGAGCATCAGTTTTCTGTCTTACTGTAGGTTTCTGTTTTGTCATTTCAGCATTACCGCCTGCATTATCAGCAATAGGGCCATACGCATCTGTTGACAATGTTATACCGAGAGTTGCGAGCATACCTACAGCAGCAATACCAACACCGTATAAGCCGTGAGCAATGTTAGAAAAACCGCCTGCAAACCAGAAACTGAAAAGAATTCCAAGAGTAATAGTAACAACAGGAATTAAAGTAGATATCATACCCACAGCCAAACCCTGAATAATAACTGTAGCAGGACCTGTTTCAGCTGCTTTTGCAATAGACTGTGTGGGTTTATACTCGTCAGAAGTATAATACTCTGTGGCTTTTCCAATTATAATTCCGGCAATTAATCCGGATATAATTGAACCAATTACTCCCTTGTTTTCAGGCAAAATCAAATACACAAGTACTACTGTAAAAATCAATACAAGAACAGCAGAAAGGTTAATACCTCTGTTTAAAGCTTTTAGAAGTTCTTTCTGTCTTGCATCCTCGCCGGATTTCACCATAAAGATACCGATAATAGAAGCGAGGATACCTACAGCAGCAATGACCATAGGGAGAACAACACCTTTCAATCCATAACCGGCAGATACGCCGAGAGCAGCAGTTGCCAGGATAGAACCGCAGTACGATTCATACAAATCAGCGCCCATACCGGCAACATCCCCAACATTATCACCTACATTATCAGCAATAGTAGCGGGGTTACGCGGGTCATCTTCAGGAATTCCTGCTTCAACCTTACCGACGAGGTCTGCACCGACATCAGCGCCTTTTGTAAAAATACCGCCGCCGACTCGAGCAAACAGTGCCTGTAAAGAAGCTCCTACTCCAAAACTTAACATTGTTGTAGTAATAAAATGATATCTCTGAGCTTCAGATACTTTCACCAATATCTGATGATCAATAAAATAGTTCAAAAGCATGAACCATAAAGAGATATCAAGAAGTCCGAGGCCTACAACTGTTAATCCCATAACAGCACCGGAACGAAAAGCAATCTGTAATGCAGAATTTAATGAAGTTTTTGCTGCATGGGCTGTTCTGGCAGAAGCATTTGTAGCAGTTCGCATACCAAGATACCCTGCCAAACCTGAAAAAAATCCGCCTGTTAAAAAGGCAAACGGTACAAACTTGTTCTGTACATGTACCACATAAGCCAGATATACAAATATACCGGCTGTAATTAAAAAGAATATCCCAACAACTTTGTACTGTTGTTTAAGATACGCAATTGCTCCCTCTTTAACATAGTTAGCTATTTGCTGCATTTTTTTGTCGCCTTCAGATTTTTTCTTCATCTGAAGATAAAAAATGAGAGCAAAAGTTAACGCTGTTAAAGAACCTAATGGAGCTAAATAAAACAAGTAATTAACTAAATTCATCCTACTCCTCCTTTAAATTTAGTCCCCTTAATATAGAATTTATTTTTACTATGTCAATTATTTTTTATTAAAAAATTTCTACTGATTTTCCTGCCAAATGTTGCACATTATGCAAAAATTATGTGCAATAGAGAAATATCATTTTGTCTAAAAACATATCAAAAATTAACCAAAAAGAGCAAATTTTAAACCATTTTATATTGGCACGCTTTTTGTATTATAAATCAGTAAAAACAAAATATTATAGATTTTGCGCAGACAGAAGTTCCGGTTTTAATAACAGGCGGAACAGGTACAGAAAAGGAGCTAATTACAACAAAGCTGCAGAAATATTAGGCATTCACAGAAATACTCTTCACAATAAATTACTTAAATTGAATATATTATAAAACAGCACTATCTTAAAATTTTTATCTTGACTTTAAATTTAATTATCGTATCTTTTCACAACAAAAGATTTTTAAGGATTATAAAAATGAAAAAATTAACATCTTTTCTGTTTTTTACAGTTTTATTATTGCATATTTCTTTATTAGCAGCATCAAATATTTACGATGTAGATTATGATGATGATAATGTAATCATCTCTGTTAAAGGAAATACTCTAACAATTAATAACAAATTACCCTATCCTATTGTTATAGACAATATAAAAAAGAACGGCAAAATTATAAAAAATTATTTAACAGTTAAAAACTGCAACTACATTAAATATCAAAATGAAGTAGATGTAGATTACAGCGGAAAAGATATGCAGATTTTCACTTTAAACTTAATAATAAAACCGGGAAAAACAAAAAAGATATCCCTGAAATGTAAAAAAGGTGATGAGCTCAGAGTAGAATATTATGTTGTAAATTATGAATTTATGGCTGATAATATTTATTTAAAATATAAAGATATAAGCGGAACAGAGAAACAATATAAACTATTCCCTGCTGATTATATAAAAAAACAGAAAAGTTTAACAGGAATAATGATATATGTTGCAGAATATAATATGATGATAGACAATTACGAGCACCCCGAAATAGATGTAAAGTAAAAATATTGGGAGGGGAATATGATTTATACTTTAAGCATACAAACAGCCAATCAAACAGAATTAAAATCTATTACCACTGAAATAAATAAAGTAATAAAAAAATCAGGTGTAAAAGAAGGTATTTGTATAGTATACATACCCCACACGACAGCAGCAGTAACAATAAATGAAGATGCAGATCCATCTGTAAAATCAGATATGCTTAAAGAATTAAATAAAATCATACCATTTAAAGACAACTATGCACATATGGAAGGAAATTCAGCAGCACACATAAAATCTACACTTGTAGGGAATGAGCAGACCATTATAATAGAGAACAACCGCCTGCTGCTCGGGACATGGCAGGGAGTATTCTTTTGTGAATTTGACGGCCCGCGCTCCAGAAAAGTTATTATTAAAATCATTCCATCTAACTAATTCATATTATGTCGAATTTAAAATCTCAATTTAAAGAAATTTTGCCTGTATTAAAAGATGTATTCAATTCAATATTTATTGCAGTTACTATAGCCATAATACTAAAAATATTCTTTTTTCAGGCTTACTTTATACCGTCTACATCTATGGAAAATACGCTTAAAATAGGTGATGAGATTCTTGTTTTTAAATTTTTATACAACAAAAAAATTCCCGGCTTAAACCAAACTCTGCCTTTCGGAATAAAAGTAAAGCGAGGGGATATAATTGTTTTTTCCTCTCCGGAAGATAATGAACAGGATTATATTAAACGATGCATAGCACTCCCCGGCGATAAGATATCCTTTATATCAAATAAGATTTACCTTAATGGAAATTTATTAAAAGAACCATACCTGAAGGATAAAAATGTATCTTACATAAATGAATCCTACACTATTCCGCAAGGCCATATATTTGTTATGGGTGACAACAGAAACAACAGTTCTGACAGCCGACAATGGGGCTTTCTTGATATGAAAAAAATCATTGGAAAAGCTTTTTTAATTTACTATCCTTTTCACAGAATAAGGTTTCTAAAATAAATTATGGAACGAAAAAGATTTAAAATTTTATTATTTTTTATCTCTATGCTTTATCTTGCTATTTTAATAAGACTCGTTTATTTAACAATTATTACAGGCTATAACAAAACTGAAATATCAATAAAATCAAATTCACTCGATAGAGGAGATATTCTGGATTCCAATCTGCAGAAATTAGCAGTAAGTATTAAAGTATATTCAATTTTTGCAAATCCGTCTGAAATAAAATACATCTCTTCGGAACAACTAAATAAACTTTCTAAAATATTAAATATTAATAAAAGAAAATTAAAATCAAGATTAACAAAAAAAAGAAAATTTGTATGGTTAAAAAGAAAAGT
>CAYQNP010000096.1:0-2963 GCA_964418785.1 uncultured Spirochaetia bacterium
TTTTTAATCTTTCAATTTCATTTTTAAGCTGTTGAACATAATCAGAATCAACAGTTGTTTTCACAATAGTCTTAGCCTGCGGAATATAAGATACTTCAACACTTTTACGCACAAAGTTTCCCGCTTTATCATATGCAACAACAGAAATATTATTGCTGCCTTCATCAAGCCTGTAATTTATAATAAATGATTTCTTTTTGTCATTTATTTTTGCGCGGGTATTGTTAGGTTCTGCTGCAATATAATCAATGTACCTTTCTTTATAATTTCCTGCTATTTTCACTTCAGGGACAAAAGAGACTTTAGGTATATCTTTTAAACTTATTTCCGGAGGGATATCATCATAAACTATTTTAATATCTTTAGTAGTTTTATTACCGAACTTGTCAAGCAAAGATATTTTAAATTTGTTATCCCCGGGTTTTAATTCAGTATTTATTAAAAAAGCATTATTATCAAAATCAATAATAGCATTTTTATTAACAGGTTCAAGAACAATCTTGCTCAAATTAGGCTCCTGAAATTTACCTTTAATTGCAACAAGTTTACTTGATGTATATTCCGGAACATCAGTTAAAGTCAACAATGATTTTTCTGTTGTATAAACCACGGTCATTACATCAAAATTCTTGTTATTATCTTTATCAATTATATTTGCAGTAATAACATTTTCTCCTTCTTTTAATTTAAGTTTAGCCTTAAAAGTATGATTTTTCATATCGATTTCAGCATTCTTAATTTTCTTATCAAGTTCAATATATATTTTTTTCACATTGTCGTCACTCCATGAACCTTTTACAAGAAAATCAGAAGAATTTACTTTTAAAATATTCTTATTAAGCGTGATTGAAGGAAAGGTATTTTTTACATTTATTTGAAAATCAAGAGTAGTTTTATTCCCGACAAAATCATATGCAACAAGTTGAAATTTATTTACTCCTGAATTTAATTTTAAATCAACAGAAAAGGAATAATCATTAAGTTCATTTTTTGTAAAAGTTACATCTTCTCTGTTAGGATTAAGAAAAAGAGATTTTAGGGCACTATCTTTAACAACTCCCTTTAAAGTAAAACTTCGTTTTGAAACAGTATCAGGATATTTATCAAGAACAATTACAGGTTTTTCAGTATCATATATAATAGTACTTTTAGTTTCAAACTTCTGATTTGCAATATCGTACGCAATTATAGAAATATTGTTAATCCCTTTTTTAAGATTTATTTCTGCGGAAAACTGTTTCATAATATTATTAACTTCAGCTTTTACCATATCAGGTTTTACAACAATAGCAGTAAGGTTATTTTCAATAAACTTACCGGAAATATATAATTTAGGGGATTTAACGGCTTCAGGCAGCGGGTTAAGAATCAATTGAGGAGGTTTTGTATCAATAATAAAAGGATAAATTGTATAATTTTTTTTCCCGTTTTTATCAATAACTTCTAATTTAACATCATAATTCAAATTCATTAATTTAGATACATTCCAGACAGCGAGTTTATTATTATAAACATTATCAGAACCGGAAAGTTTAATACCTGAAGAGACCCAGTTTTTCATAGCATCATTTTTATAATATAATTTATAAGATTTTATTTCTCTATAATCAAAAGCCGTACCCATTATTAATATTTTACCGGGAGCAATATAATATGACAGAGGCGAGATAGAAGCCTGGGGCAACTCTTTGTCGTATAAACTGATACCGCTTCCGTCAGTACCGAACCATATATAGTTTCCGTCAACTTCTATGGCACTAATTGAATTTTCAATTAATCCGTCTGTAGTAGTATAAGTTATCCATTCATCTTTAAATTTATCATATCGAGACACACCGGAAAAGGTTCCTATCCAGATATACTTGCCGTCAAGTTTAACTTTCTGTATAACATCATCAGCCAGTCCGTTGTCTGTTGTAAAGACCTTTACTGTTTCTTCATATTTGTTAAGTCGTGCAAGGCCATTAATAGTTCCACACCATATATATTCACCGTCTACAGCAATGGACTTAATATTTGCATCAGGCAAGCCGGAAGAAACATCATAACTCATCCACATCCCGGTAATTGCATCAAAAAAAGAAAGACCGTTTTTAGTGCCAACCCAGACAACATTACCGTCAAGCTGAATATCATTTATTGAGTTATCTGCAAGTCCCTGTAAAACAGAAAAAGTTTTCCATGTTTTAGTAATTTTATCGTATCGTCCGACACCCCATAATTTAGTGCCCACCCATACATAATTTCGGGCAACAGCAATTGCTGTTATATAATTATCAGGAAGTCCGTTCTTTTTATAATAATTTATTATCTTACCTGTTCTTTTATCGTATCTGCTTAATCCGCTATCTGTTCCGAACCATACATACTTTTTATCAATACCTATTGAAGTAACATAATTCCCTGCAAGACCGTTCTTTACTGTAATCTTTTTTATTTTCTTTGTTTTTAAATTATATCTTGCTATACCGTTTGCTGTAGCAATCCATGCAAATTTACCGTCAGACTTAATGGCTTTTATAAATCTATTCGGCAGCCCATTACTTTCTGTAATATTGCTCCATTTCTGTTTTGCCACAGATACACGAAATAACACTGTTATTGCTATTATTAATATAACTATAAAAAAAGGTTTAAACTTCTTTATCATTATTTCAACTTTTCCAATTGTCGTAATTTGTATTTTGCTCTATTGATATATTTAACAGCCTTTGAATGATTTGGTGAAATTTTTAATACCTTTTCCCATTCTTTTATGGCTTCTTTAAGTTTTCCGTTTCTGTAAAGTTTAATTCCTTCATATAAATATTCCTGGATCTTCTGTTTTAACTTAGCTCTATCCTTTTCTGTAGCCTTATTATAAATTTTTATTGCTTTTGCAAGTAATATAGAAGTATCTTTGTATCTATTTTTAAGTTTTAATATTTCTCTAAAATTCTTTATAGCCTTTTTATAATTTTTAT
>CAYQNP010000097.1:0-9401 GCA_964418785.1 uncultured Spirochaetia bacterium
AAAAATCAAGACTTGATAAGGTTCTCTCTAATGACGAAATTAAAACAATTATCACTGCACTTGGTGCAGGTATAAATAAAAGTGATTTTAATATAAAAAAATTACGCTATCATAAAATTATAATTATGACAGATGCCGATGTGGATGGTGCGCATATCAGAACTTTAATACTTACTTTCTTCTTCCGATATATGCCTGAGTTAATAGAAAACGGATATGTTTATATTGCTCAGCCGCCTTTATTCAGATTATCTGTAGGTAAAGAGGTACGGTATTCTTTTTCTGAGGAAGAGAGAGATGCAATAATTGAAGAATGGAAAAAGAAATATAAAGGTGAAATTAAAATACAGAGATATAAAGGTTTGGGAGAAATGAATCCGGAACAGTTATGGGATACAACTATGAATCCGGAAAATAGAACAATGCTTCAGGTAGCAATGGAAGATGCGGTTGCTGCTGATGAGACTTTCTCTATATTAATGGGAGATCAGGTTGGTCCCAGGAGAGAATTTATTGAAAAGTATGCAAAGAAAGTCCGCAATCTCGATATATAATAAATATTTTCTTTACTTTATAATTTTTTTTTTACCGTTTATTACATATTTAACTACTCTTGCTGTAAATGTTATACCTGAAGACAGCGGTGAATTAAGTACTGCTTCGTTCTCTCTCGGAATCCCGCATCCGCCGGGTTATCCCCTGTGGCTGTTGGTCTCAAAACTCTTTCTTTTCATACCAATTAAAACTATTATTTATAGAACAAATCTTGTCTCGGCTTTTTTCTCTGCTTTAACTGTTCTCTTATTGTTTCATTTGCTCTACAGGTATACAAAAAAGGTAATACCTTCAATCGCTATGTCTTTGTGCTTTGCTTTTTCTCGAATAATGTGGTCCCAGTCTGTAATTGCAGAAGTATATACTTTAAATGCTTTTTTATTAATACTGTATATCTTTATAACGGAAAAAACACTTGATAACTTTAAATACATTAAACTCCTTTCGTTTTTAAGCGGTTTATTGGCTGTTTCTCATTACTCTAATTTCTTAATAATATTACCCGTAATATTTATAATGTGGATGAAATATAAAAACAGAATTTTCAATATAAAGATAATTTTGTGGGGGATTTTTCCCCTTACTTTGTTTCTGGTTTTGTTGATTCGGGCAAATGCAGAACCTTTGATAAATTGGGGCAACCCTTCAACTTTTACTGATTTGCTGTTCCATATTCTGCGGCTTAGTTTCGGTTCTATGATAAGCAGGTCTGCCCGCTCTTTTTATCTGTTCGTTAAACAAATAAAAATGTTTGTTAATATGTACATCCTTCAGTTCGGAATATTAACAGGATTGATTATTCTCTGGCTTTCTATTATGAGCATAAAACATATAAATAGTAAAATAATAAAATATCTTTTTATTATGTTATTACTTTTTACTTCTGTTGGGGTAATACTTATTCTTAATTTTAAAACTGATGAAGAATCTTTTTTTATTAATAGGGTTTTCTTTATACCGTTTTTTATGATTTTAATATATAGTACAAAGTATTATATTGTAAGATTAAAACATTCAAAGTTTTTATTGATTTTACCGTTTCTGCTTTTTTTTGTGAATTTTAAGTATAATAACAGAGCAGGAGAGTATTATACTTTAAAATATAACAGAAATATATTAAAAAGTGTGAATTATAAATCAACTTTATTTACAGCAAAAGATTTTTCCACATTCCCGCTTTTATATTATACAAAGGTGGAATATAGAAGACCTGATTTGAAAATTTATGATTGGTTCGGAAATGTTTTTGACGATATATTTCACAATAAGGAATTTCATTTGCTCCCGAAATATAAAAGGGATGAGATAAGAGAGAGAGTAAGCGACAATATTCGTAAGAATAATCCGTTTGAGACATATTACAGTTTTCAAAGAGCCACTTTAAAAGAGATAAAATCTCTCGGTATTGTTTACAGTTATAATAAAAATCTCCCGGAAATTGATTTTAATTATTTTGATGATTTGAATACTTCAACTAATAACATAAAGTATATGGATTATTTTCTTAAAAATATGATAAGTGTATACTATTTTCATCTGGGATTTTTTTATAAACAGGAAGGGGACAGTGAAAAAAGCAGATATTATTTTGAACTTTCTAATAAATTTGGCGGAAATAAAGCAAAAGAATTATTAAATCTTGCTGTAAATGCTATGAAAGAGAAAAAATTTAATGAAGCCCTTGATTTGTTAAATCAGGCAATATCATCAGATTCTGAATTAGACTTGCCGTATTTATATAAAGCCAATATCCTGTTTCAAATGGGGGAATATAAAGAAGCAGAGAAAAATTATCTTTTATGTATAAATAAGAATGTGTTAAATGCTATGGCATATAATAATCTGGGTTCTTTATATATAAAATTAAATTATCCATTAAAAGCAATAGAGATTTACAGGCGGGGTTTAATAACCGGGTATTGGAAGATTTATAATAATCTTGCTATGATGTATATAAAGAATAATAAATTAACTGAGGCAGAGAAGCTTTTAATTGAGGGTATAGAGAAAACCCCTGAGGCTGTAAATTTGTATTTGAATTTAAGCGTGGTTTTATCAAGATTAAACAGGTGGAATGAAGCAGGGGTTTGGCTGGAAAGATGTATGAAATATAATACTGAAAATTATAAAGTCTATCTGAATCTCGGTTTGATTTATATCAAAACCGGGAGACAGGAAAAAGCAAAACAGCTTTTTGCAGAAGCAATGAATAAATTCCCTGCTGTTAAAGAGTTTAAGTATTATTATGAAAAATTATAATAGAATAAATATTTATACAAATGGTATTGACGCTGAGACCGGATTGCCTGTTATTAATAATTTTACTTTAAAAGATTTTTCGGAAAATATTCTATTAAAAATAGAACCGTATTATAAAAGTTTTGTTCGTAAAGCAGGTTATACATCCCCGGGAGATATACATAAATTATATTTGTATAAGCAGATAGAAAAAAATAAAGCAGGATGGGGACTTTTAATAAATAAAAAAGATAAAGAAATAGAAGAAGAATTAAGAGCGCTTGTTAAATATAGAAATGGAAAAATTATCTATTATGAAAACGAACCTGTGCAGACATTTTTCGATAAATATAACGGATGGGATAAAGAGTTTAAAAAACTTCCTTATTATTTACTTATAGCCGGTTCTCCCGAATCAGTGCCTTTGAAATTGCAGTATTTACTTGATGTTTCTCGTTCAGTCGGACGAATATTTTTTTACAAACAGGGTGAATATGAGAAATATGCTCGTAAAATAATTGATTATAAACCGGCAGTACCTGAAAAGATTCTTTTTTTCGGTACTGCGCATAACAGGTTTGATCCTACTTTTTATTCTTTAAAATATATGGTAAAACCTTTAATAAATAAAATGAAAGTAGCAGGTTTTAAAACTGATAAATTGCTGAAATATAATGCAACAGAGAAAAAACTTTTTAAGCAAATGGATAAACATAAATATGATATTTTTTTCAGCGCAACACACGGACTCGGATTAAAAGAACATAATACAGATAAAAAGTATCTTCAAGGTGCAATAGTGTGTCAGGATATAAAATACGGTTCCAATCTTATACAGAATAATCAGGGATTAATAACAGGCAGGGATATTGAGCATGGAAAAAATATAAATGCAAAAGTATGGTTTATGTTTGCCTGCTATTCCGGCGGAACACTTAAAAAGAGTGATTTCTCTTTCTGGGTGCCTGAATATATTTCTGAATCACTTAAAGAATATCAGGCACAGAAAAAATCTTTTTTCGGATACCTGCCGCAGACACTTCTTGCTTCTGAAAACGGTCCTTATGCTGTAATTGCACATATTGATCCGGCCTGGATTTTTTCGTTTATGGATGAAGAACGAAATAATGTTCGCTTGATGCCCTTTGTACTTGCATTAAAACGGCTTATGCATAAGGTTACTGTGGGAAGAAGTATTAGAGATTTTAATTCAAGATATGCTCAGTATTCGGTAATGCTGCTTAATTATGTAATGGACCACCTTGAAAGAAAAGAGAAAATTAATCCTTTAAGTTTATCAAATATATGGGTCGCTCGTCAGGATTCTCAGAATTATATTCTATTCGGTGATCCTGCTTTTTCATTGTAAATATTATGAAAACAGTAAGAAATTTTATTTTAGTTTTTTTTGTGCTGGGTATCTTTCTTTCATTGGGTTTTTACAGACTTCAGTTTGTTAAGACAGAAAAATTTATTCCCTATGATGCCGATGTTCTGCTTAAAATTAATGACGGCAAAAAATTTCTTTTTAATGATAAAAATAAAAGATTTTATAATTTTATTATGACACAAAAAAATAATCAATTCTATTTTGAACTTCTATCCGATATTAGAATCGCCCTTGATCTTGTTAATTACAGAATACTTGATTTCTTAAACGGAAATTGTGATATCGCTTATGTGAATAAAAAATATGTTGTTATTACTTTTGATTATGGCTTTAAAAGTTTGCTTGTAAAACCGTTTTTTTATTTTGCAGAAAAATATTTTAATGATTTAACTTATTTCACGATAAGTTCTTATTATACCAATAACAGAAAAATTTATGTTGTTTACAGTAAACCGTTAAAAGAGTATTATTATATTTGCATCTATAAAAATGTTCTGGTTTTTGCTTCTGATAAGAAAGTGCTGGAAAATAAGATTAGACCTATATCAGAGAATAATGAATATAGTTATGTTAATGCAAATCTTGACAGCAAGAAAAACTTAAGAATGTTTTTTAATCTTGAAAAGATGTACAAAAGAAATAAATTTATAAAGAATCGATTGTTTGAATTAAAGTATGCCGGCTTTTATTCTGATGATTTTAAAACTTATGTCAATGTCAAAGGTTTTATTTCTGTGAAATTTAAAAATAAGCGTTATAAAAATCTTCTCTTGCCGTTTAATAATGTTTCGAGTCTTTTGAATTTTTTGCCGTATAATATTGATAATTTTTACGCAATTAAATTCAGTAATGCCCGGGTGTTTTATAAATATTTGATAAATAATTTTATGCTAAAAAAGCGAAAAAAGTTCGAAAAAGCCGTGAAGGAATTGGAAAATTATATTGGCTTAAGTATAAACGATTTTCTTTATTCCTGGCTCGGAAATGAAATTATAGCAGCAGAGATTAATAATGATAATCTGTTTTTTCTTAAAATACGGAATTATAGTAAACTAAAAAAAATATTGACATTTAAAGAAAGTTCATATTTCACTTATCCTGATGTGTCTGTCTACAGGCATCATAAAATCTATAAACTGAATTTAAATCTTTTTTATAAAGCGCTCGGATTTATTTTTAATAAAAAAATTAAAATGCCGTATTTTTTTATATTTAATAATTATTTTGTTTTGACTTATAATAAAAAACTTATTAAGAATATTATAGATAAATATGAATATGATGACATTCTGCTTTATTCGGATGTGCGGCTTATTGATTCTTTAAAGGGAAATAAATCTGATTCTATGTTCTTTTACTGGTACTTTAATAAACAAAAAATGAAGCAGTTTAATTTTATTAATAATTTATACAGTAAGGGATTAATCGGAATAGCGCATAAAGGCGACGGTTTAAATGTTGGTATTACTCTTTTTTATTCTGATAAAATAAAACCAATGTTAATGCCTTATTGGCCTGTTTCTGTTCGTTATAAAATTATAGAGCAGCCTGTTATTGTAAAGTTGTATGACCCTGATAAATTTAGAATTTTATCTGTTGATAAAACAGCTGTAATTCGTGTTTTTAATGTTTACGGTAAAAAAATTGCTACTATTGATATGTCTAAATATAAGAGGAAAATAAAAAATGTTGCCGGGATATTTTTTGATGAAAATAGACATGAATATTTCTTATTGTTAATACTTAAAAATAATAATTTTGTTACCTATTTCTTAAAGTCTAAAAAGGAGTTGGTGTTTAAATATAAAAATTATAATATGGTTTTTTATAAAGAGAAACAGCTGTTGGTTTATTATAAAGGAAATAATATATTGGTTGTGGATAAAGACGGTAATATAGAAAACAGTTTAAATCTTTTTTACAAAGCACGCATAAAAAATGTGTATATTAAAAAAGATACTGACGATAATAGTCTTAATCTGGTGGTAATTACTGATAATAAAGAAGTATATAAATATGTGTATAAAGATAAAAAATTTGTAAAGATTTTTAAATATAAAAGCAAATTTGATGTTGATTATGTTCTGCAGGATGATTTCAATAAAAAGAATGATGTTATTATTTTTTCTAAAAACGGTAAAATTGCCGTTATAAATCAAAAAGGTTATAAAATTAAATTTTTAACAGATCGTATTTATGATTCTTTTTATAATAAGCCTGTCATAAGCATTGTGGATAATAAAAAACAGCTGGTGTGGTTTTCTGCAAATAAAAAAATTTATATATTAAACAAATATGGTACGGTTAATGAAATAAAAAAGATAAATTTTAAATTAAAGAAAGGCAGTTCTATAAATGTTTTTGATATAAATTCTGATTCAACAGATGAATTTATAACAATTACGAAAAATAGAACAATATATATAATAAATAAGAATGGAGAAATATTATATAAATTAAGAGGGGACAAACTGCCTGTTATAAAAGACATAAACAATGATAAAATTCCGGAATTAATTTTAAAACGCGGAAATAAGATTTATGTGTATATGCTTATTTAACAGAATTATTATTTTTCAAAAATTATTTCATAGGGCTTAGCAAGCATATCGTGAAGTTCTGACATCCCGATGTACCTTGCTTTTCTGTAAAACTCTTTTCCGTCAAAATATATTAATATTACCGGATTTGTAAATATACTGTTCTGTCCTGCAATATCTGGATATAATACAGTGTCAACATAGTACGCATTAATTTCAGGAAAATTGTCTGATAAGAGTTCCAGCACTTTTGGCTTTAATGCTTTGCAGACATTACAGTTTTCGTGAGAAAAGTAAAACAGAGATGCTTCTTTATTTTTTGCTTCTTCAAATTCGTCAATACTTTTAATAATAGTGAACTGTTTCATATCTTTACCTTGTAAAATAAAATTTGAAGAACTGAGCGGATAATTAAACCCGCTCAGTATAATGGCTTATAAATTAAAAAATTCTATAACTTTTTCAGCTGCTTCAATACTTACTCTTGACTGCCCTTCTTTTGTTGAGGCACCTATATGTGGAGTCAAAACTACATTATCAAGTTCAAATAACGGTGATTTTTCAGGCGGTTCGGAAGAATAAACATCAAGTCCTGCTCCGTATAATTTCCCTTCTTTTAAAGCATTGTATAATGCTGTTTCATCTACAGTTCCGCCTCTTGCACAGTTTATTAGTATTGCTCCGTCTTTCATCTTATTTATAGTCTCTGCATTGATAATATTTACTGTTTCATCTGTTTTTGGTATGTGCAATGAAATTATATCTGAGCTCCCGAGTAAATCGTTTAAATCTTTAACAGGTTCTATTCCGCTGTCCCGTAAAATTTTATCGTCTACATACGGATCATAAGCAATTACTTTCATTCCAAAGGCTTTTGCTCTCTCTGCTACTGCAGAACCTATTCTCCCGGATCCTATAAGCCCTAATGTCTTGCCGTTTAACTCTATGCCTTTAAATTTCTTCTTCTCCCATTTCCCGCCTTTCATACTGATTGTTGCTTCTGCTATTTTTCTGCTTACTGCTATCATCATTCCTATTGTTAGCTCCGCAACAGATACAGTCGATGCTCCCGGAGTGTTTAATACTGTTATGTTTTTTGTTTTTGCATATTCTACATCAATATTGTCTATCCCTACTCCCCCGCGTACTACAAGTTTTAAGTTTTCTGCTGCATCAATAACATCTTTTCTTACTTTTGTCGCACTTCTTACTATAATTGCATCGTATGCTTTTATTTCCTGTAATAATTCCTCTTTTTCCATTCCTGTTTTTACTGTAACTTCAACTCCTTTTTCTCGTAATAACTTTACTCCGTCTTCAGGTAACGGATCACTTATTAATACTTTCATTTTTTTAAGCCTCCTGCATGTTATTAAATTACTTAAATGGTATTACTTTAATTATTAATGTCAACATTTTTTTAGTAAAACCGGCGGTGTTGTTAAAATTTATAAGGGACGGTGCAAAACAGTATTAATTCTGCAGAATCTAATATCTATGTGTGGTGTGTGGAGCCGAATAATCTTTCGCCCGGGAAAGTTAATAAAGTTTTGCACCGTCCCTATTGTTTTTAACCTTTTTTTGTTTTTGGTGTCTAATTATATTGTAATATGATTTATTTGCGGAGGTGATTTATGAAAAAATTTAATTTTAGAGCATTTATATCTTTAAGCGTTACATTTCAGTTTATTTTATTGGGAATAACCGGAATAATGTTATATATTGCCCCTCGCGGCAGAACAGCTTACTGGGTTAATTGGAGATTCTTGGGTTTTACAAAATCTCAATGGGAAGCAACTCATACTATACTTGGATATGCATTTATTATTTTTATATCAATACATTTATATTATAATTGGAAAGTGGTTTTATCATATGTGAAAAATAAGATAACGAAAAAATTAAGTTTTACAAGAGAACTTTTAGTTTCAATGCTTGTGGTGGGTTTTATGTTTTTCTCTGCAGCAGTAAATATCCCTCCTGCTTCATTTGTAATAAGTCTTGGAGATAATATTACGGATTCGTGGGATAAATTGGCAGAAGATTTGCCTGTACCTCATGCAGAATTAATGACAATTAAAGAATTGTCAAAAGAGATAAATAAAGATTATATGCTTATTAAAAGTCGTTTAATAAAAGCATCTGTAAAATTTAATGAAGAGGAAACTTTAAAAGAAATTGCAGAAAAAAATAATACAACACCTCAGGAGTTGTATAAAATAATGACAGGATACACAGAAGTAAATAATTCGTCTCATACCGGCTCCGGCAGAAAATACGGCTACGGACTAATGAGCATAAAAAAAATTAGCGCAGATATAGATAAAACACCAGCAGAGATTATTGACTTGTTGGAAAAGAAAGGTTTTAAAAATATTGACGAAAATTCAGTATTAAGAGATATTGCTTCGCAGAAAGGATATACTCCTTATGAAGTATACGAGATTATAACTAAGTAAAGAACAGGTAAATGGGGACGGTGCAAAACTTTATATACATTCAGACAAATAATTATTTGCCATCCCGGGTATACGACAATCCATGCTTCCCGACAAAAATAGTCAACTACTATTGAAATTGCCGTCTTAATGAAGTATGTTAAAGCGTCTTTTTTTTTTACTATCGTCCCTACGCTATTCGGCTATGCAGGATAGAGACAAAAATATGTTGAAATTCGA
>CAYQNP010000098.1:0-15313 GCA_964418785.1 uncultured Spirochaetia bacterium
TTTTATTCAATTTTTCAGTTTATTATCAAGATAAATTATTATTCCGCCGAATTTTAAAGCAAAAATATTGTAAACTTTTGCAATTAAATAAAATAAAGAAGCAGCGATTAAAGCCAGGACAGGTACTCCGAAAGCAAATATAATAATACCAAGAATAAAAAGACCTGTAAATATAGATATAATAAGATAAGCGGATGCCAGAACAGCTCCGGCAATTAAAGTTACAAAAAAAACAAATCTAAAATATGAATCAGGCTGAATATTTTTTATTTCATATTTCATAAATATACTCGATAGAATACCGGAGAGGGAGGGATTCGAACCCTCGGACCCGATTTCTCGGGTCAACTGCTTAGCAGGCAGCCCTGTTCAACCACTCCAGCACCTCTCCTGTTATTCGTAATATGCGGAGAGAGAGGGATTCGAACCCCCGGACGGCTCATCACCGTCAACGGTTTTCAAGACCGCCGCATTCAACCGCTCTGCCATCTCTCCACTGCCTAATATAACTTTTTTTTTATTTATGTCAACTTTTTTTTGAGAATAAATTGCTGTTATAAACAGGGACGGAGCAAAACTTTATATACTTTTGAGGTATACAATTAGTTGCCTCGACGATTATTTTTAGATTCCTCACGCTCGCTTTGCTCGGTTCGGAATGACAGAGAGTGAGAGCTTCTATTGTCTGGAATGACAGGGAGCGAGAGTTTTTCCTGTTTGAATAACAATAAGTAAATTGCTGTTATATAATGGGGACGGAGCAAAACTTTATATACTTTGATGGGCGAATAATCATTCGCCCCTATATTTTTCTGACGAATAGTTATTCGCTCTTGCGGAATACATAAAATCATCCTCCGTCCCTGAAACCTGAGTTGCGGGATTTAAGCGAATATTACAGTATTATCTCCTAATATATTCTCTATATCTTTTACAAATTCTTCAGTTGCATTTATTCTGGTATTCTCCGGTAAGGTGAATTTTATTTTATATCCTGAAGCAGAAGTATTTATAAAAACATTTGTTTTAGCGCCGCCGGAACTATGTTTTAATACAGTATCGTTTATTTTGTATAAAACTTCTTTATTTTTAATAAATTTGCCGGGGAGATTTATATATACATTTTCCACAGTAATATTATCTTTGATTTCCGAAAGAAAAAATATTGATTTGATCCGAATAGAAGGTTCTCTATTTTTATTTACCAATTCCCCTCTAAATAAGAAAGGTTCCTGGTCATTTAATAACAATTCGGTATTTGCAGCGAAAAAAAGTTTATTTTTTACTTTAGGAAGCAATTCAGGTCCTATAGAGCCTTCTATAAGCCCGTCAAGATTTTCAATTTTTATAAATGCCATTTTTTTATTATCCCGAGTTGTAATTTCTTTATATTCAGATATAATCCCCACTAATTTCACAGGATATTTATCTTCATAAAAATCAATATTTGTTAAATTTATATTTGTAAGTCTATTTATCTTATCTTCTAATCCGTGTAAAGGATGATCGTAGATATAGAATCCCAGAACTTCTTTTTCATTTCTAAGCAAAGTTGCTTTATCCCATTCCTCATTATTTTTAAGTATAGAATTTATAATATTATTTACTCCCATAGAGTTATTTGAATCATTAGAAGCGAACAATCCCATTTGACCGCTTTCTTTTTGTTCTTTAATTTTATTTGCTTCTTTTAATAATATATCATAATTATCCAACAGCTGTTTTCTGGATGGGCTTATTTTATCAAAAGCTCCTGCTTTAATTAAACTTTCAATTGTTCTTTTATTTAACAGGTGAGAATCAAGTCTGACAATAAAATCTATAAAATCTTTAAAATGTCCGTTTTTTTCTCTTTCTTCCACAATAGCATCAATTAATTTCGCTCCAACATTTTTTATTGCTGCAAGTCCGAATTTTATTACTTTTTTATTATTCTCTTTTACAGCAACAAAATAAGAGAAACTTGTATTTATATCCGGGGCAAGTACATCTATTCCTATTTTTTTACATTCTACAATATTAGCAAAGATTTTCTTTAAGTCTTTCATTTCATTGGTTAATATTGAAGCCATAAACTCTTCCGGATAATGAGCTTTTAAGTAGGCTGTTCTATAGGTAAGCATAGCATAAGATACACTGTGAGATTTATTAAATCCATAGCCTGCAAACTCTTTAAGTAAATCAAAAAGTCTATTAGCAAGTTTTTCATCATAATTATTTGCAACAGCACCTTTTACAAATTTTTCGCGTTGTTCTTCCATTACTTCTTGAGATTTTGACGACATTGCTCTGCGCATTAAATCTGCTTCACCGAGAGAAAATCCTCCAAATACCTGAGTGATTTTCATAACCTGTTCTTGATATGCTATAACGCCATAAGTTTCTTCAAGTACAGGTTTTAATACAGGATGGATATAATCAACTTCTACTTCGCCGTTTTTTCTTCGCACATATTCATCAGCCATTCCTGATTTTAATGGTCCCGGACGGTATAAAGCGTTAGAAACTACTATATCTGAAAATTGAGTTGGTTTCATTTTTTTAAGCAGGTTCTGCATTCCGGCAGATTCCATCTGAAACACACCTTTAGTATTCCCTTTTTGCAGCAGTTTATAAGTCTCCTTATCATCCATTGGAATAGTATCCCAATCGATTTTTATGTTTTCTGTTTTTTCAATCTGATATAAACAATTTTTTATAACGGATAAAGTTTTTAATCCGAGAAAATCCATTTTTAACATATGGAGTTCATGTAAAGCATCCATATCATATTGAGTTATATAAGCATTCTCTTTTGTAGAAAGCATTAACGGTACATATTCACTTAAATCTTTATCACTAATAACAACACCGGCAGCGTGTTTTCCTGCATTACTGTTCACACCTTCAAGTTTTAAAGATATTTCCCATAATTTTTTTAACTGCTCATCTTTATTGACCATTCTTTCTGCTTCAGGATTATTTTGAAATACAAGTGATAAAGGAATATCAATACTGCTGTCTTTATAATTTGATATAGCAATATCAATCTGTTTTGCCAGTTTATCCACCAGTTTTAGATTTATACCCATAGCTCTGCCGACAGCACGAACTATTCCCTTAGCTTTATAAGTATTAAATGTAATTATCTGACTTACTTTATTATCTCCGTATTTATTTCTCACATATTCTATTACTTCATCTCTGCGAGTATCCTCGAAGTCCACATCAATATCCGGTTCTGATTTTCTCTCCGGGTTAAGAAATCGTTCAAAAAATAAACCGTATTTTAAAGGATTTATATCTGTAATTTCAAGGACATAAGAAAGAATACTTCCGGCAGCTGAACCTCTTCCGGGACCTACTTCTATATTTTGACTTTTGGCAAATTTAATAAAATCCTGAACTATTAAAAAATATCCAGCATAACCTTTATTGTTTATTACATCTAATTCTGTTTCTAACTGTTTTAAAGCTTCTTCATCCCCATCTGGAAATCTTTTTTTTAAACCTGCCATTGCCAATGTGCGCAGATATTCTTCAGCAGTTACTCCTGAGGGGAGATTAAATTTCGGGAATTTTTCCTGTGTAAAATTTAATTCGAGATTACACTTATCCATTATTTCAATTGTATTCTTAAAAGCACCAGGTATTTCACCGAATAGTTCATACATTTCTTCATAAGATTTGAGATAAAACTGCTCGGGTTCATATCTCATTCTGTTTTTATCTGTTACGATTTTCCCGGTTTGAAGACATAAAAGTATATCGTGTGCTTCAGAATCTTCTTTTAAAAGGTAATGCGTATCATTCGATACAATAACAGGTATATTTAATTCTTTACTTATTTTCAGTATTCCTTTTGCTGCTTTCTTTTCGTCTTCGATTTTATGATATTGTACTTCAAGATAAAAATCATCTCCGAATATCTCTTTAAATTCATAAGCAGCTTTTCTGGCACCCATAAAATTATTATTGACTATGTTATAAGCAACTTCTCCCTGTAAACAGGCTGAAGTTGCAATTAAACCTTTATGATATTTTCTGAGAAGTTCTTTGTCGATTCTCGGCTTATAATAGAAACCCTCTTTATAACTTAAAGTAGACAGTTTGATTAAATTTTTATATCCTTCTTCGTCTTTTGCAAGAAGAATTAAGTGATATGCGTTTATCTGTTTTTCATTCTGTTTTTTTGTTTTTTCTTTTTTAAATCTTGATTCCGGAGCAACATATGCTTCAAGACCAATAATGGGTTTTATGCCTGCTGCGTGAGCTTTTTTATAAAATTCTATTGCCCCGCTCATATTTCCGTGATCTGTTAAGGCAATAGCCGGGAACTGAAGTTCAACTGCGCGGTTAATAAGTCCGTCTATTGTTGCAGAACCGTCAAGCAAACTATAGTGAGAATGATTATGTAAATGTACAAACTGTTTATGCGTTTTCATAAATTAAATCCTTAAATGAATTATAACTTTTTAATTATGTCAATTACTTCTTTCGGGGAATTTACTTTAATATAATTATTTTCTGAAATTCCTATTTTATTCAGATCCCAGGAATAAAGGCTAATTACAGTTTTTCCCATATTTAAGGCAGCGGTTATTTCATTTAAAGTACCGGTTTTTCCGTCAATTGCTACCAGAACATCTGCAGTCTGAACAATGATATAATTTCTTGCATACCCCATATTAGTAGGAATAGGAATTTTTATATAAGGATTAGCATCTGTCTTTTCTGACGTGGGTAAAATTCCTATAGTTGTGCCGTTATTGTCAAAGGCTCCTTTACTTGCAGCTTCCATAACACCGCCCATGCCGCCGCATATTAATATCCAGTTATTCTCTGCAATTAATTTCCCCACCTCATAAGAAATATTGTAAATTTCCTTATTTATACTTGATCCGCCTATTATTCCTATTATCATAGCGTATATAATACATAAAAAATTTTTATAGTCAAGGCAAAATAGTAAGAACCGGAAATACTTTTATAACAGGTTAAATAAATTATTTTATATCTTAAATTGTTGACTTATAAGTGAAAATTATTAAATTTAATTACGATTTTATTATGAAAATAACAGTAATAGGAACAACATGCATTGACAAAATAACCGTTAACAGACAGAAAAGAAAATTATTTGGCGGGATTACTTATGTTATTACTGCATTATCTGTTCTATTAAAGGATAAAGGAATAATTTTCCCTGTAACTAAATTAGAAAAAAAATATAAAAAGGAATTTGAAAAATTTATTTCTCCATACAACAATATTAATCTGAAATTTTTATATGATGAACAGGGAAAAACAAATATAATTGAACTTCTTTATGATGATAAAAAGAAATCTCGTGATGAGAAAAGTTTCTTAAAAAGTACGGATATTCAATTTAAAGAAATAGAACCTGCTTTATCTGCATCCGACATATTAATCATAACTTTTATATCCGGTTATGATATTAAATTAACGACATTAGAAAAAATCAGAAAAAACTTTAAAGGTATTATATACGGTGATATTCATTCGTATATTTTGGAAAAAACAGATAATAATATAAGGCCGTTTAAGCGCATAAATAAACCTGAAAAATTTTTACAGAATTTTGATATTATACAGGGCAGCGATATTGAATGGTCTGTTATGCTTAAATCTAAATTTCTCGATTTAACCTTTGATAAATATAAAGCAGCAGCGACTTATGTGCTTGGACTCGGATGCAAAAAGATGATAATTACAATGGGAGATAAAGGAGTTTTTGGTGCAGAACTAATTCATAATAAAATAAAATTTTATTATATAAAAGCAAAAAAAGTAAATAATATAATCGACACAACAGGATGCGGAGACACTCTGCTTGCAGGCACTGTTTTTAAACTTTTAAAAGGGAAAAAATTTAAAGCAAGTTTAAAATTCGGAAATTCTCTTGCAGCAGAACAGACAAAAAGAGTCGGATTCTTCCCTCCGATATAAAGATATTTATTTCTTTGATTTTGAGGCGGATTTATACTTTTTTGTAATTCGTTTAATATCCTCAGCATCAAGAACCTCTTTTTTTAGAAGTTCTTTTGCGAGTGCGTCAAGTAATTTGCTATTTTTTCTAAGAAGTTCTTTAGATTTATTATAAGAATTCATTATTATTCGTTTTATTTCGGCATCGATTTCCTGAGCGGTTTTTTCGCTGTAATCTTTATGCTGGGATATATCCCTTCCAAGGAAAATATGTTCTTTTTCATTTGCAACATAAATAGGTCCTACTTTTTGACTCATACCCCATTGTCTGACCATTTTTCTTGCAATATCAGTAGCGCGTTCTATATCATTTGTTGCACCGGTAGATACAGTTTTGAATTTTAACTCTTCTGCGACTCTTCCGCTCAAAAGCATAATAAGGTTATCGAGCCAGTATTCTTTCACATAATTATGTTTTTCATTTTCAGGCAAACTCTGAGTAACACCGAGAGCTCTGCCTCGCGGAATAATAGTAACCTTATGAATCGGATCAGTATGTTTTAATAAAATGCCGGCAACAGCATGTCCTGCTTCATGATAGGCTGTAATTTTTTTATCCTCTTCAGTAATAATCATACTTTTGCGTTCAGGTCCCATTAATATTTTATCTTTTGCTTCTTCAATTTCGCTCATATATATTTTATCTTTATTTCTGCGAGCAGCAAGTAAGGCAGCTTCATTAACAAGATTTTCAAGGTCTGCACCTGTAAATCCGGGTGTACCCTGTGCTATTTTTTTCAGGTCTACTTCTTTTGCAAGCGGTTTATTTTTAACATGGACTTTTAAAATTTCTTCTCTACCTTTTACATCCGGCATATCAACCACGATTTGTCTATCGAATCTGCCCGGGCGTAACAAAGCAGGGTCAAGTACATCCGGTCTGTTAGTAGCAGCCACCAATATAATAGCAGTATTTGCATTAAAACCGTCCATTTCTACAAGTAACTGATTTAAAGTCTGTTCTCTTTCATCATGCCCGCCGCCTAAACCTGCGCCTCTATGACGGCCAACAGCATCTATTTCATCAATAAATATTATACATGGAGCACTGCGTTTTCCTTTTTCAAACAAATCTCTTACACGAGAAGCACCTACTCCGACAAACATTTCTACAAAATCAGAACCGGAAATACTGAAGAACGGAACATCAGCTTCACCGGCAATGGCTTTTGCTAATAAAGTTTTACCTGTTCCCGGAGCACCAACTAATAAAACACCTTTAGGAATACGAGCACCTAATTTGGTAAATTTTTTAGGGTCTTTTAAAAATTCTATTATTTCCTGAACTTCTTCTTTTGCTTCTTCTACTCCTGCAACATCCTTAAAAGTTACTTTTTTTGATTTATCTGTCTGTAATTTTGCTCTGCTTTTTCCGAAAGAAAAAACTTTACTTGCAGGACCGCCCTGCATCTGCCGTGAAAAAAGACTCCATAATAACATTACAGGCAAAAATACCCATAAAAATATATTTATTAAACCACCCCAGAAACCGCCCCCTTCTTTCTTCGGTATCCCGTATACTTTCACTCTATAATTCATTAATGTTGAAATTAATTTGGGATCATCATACGCTATATATGTGTGAAAGAATTTTTTGTTTTTATATATACCGTTTATATCGTTCCCCTGTATTCGAACTTCCGCTACTCTCCCTAAACGAACTTTGTTGAGAAAACTGCTGTACGGCAATTCCTCAATTGCAACATTTTTTGTCTGTGATATAAGATAAAAAATATACAAAAATATTAATATTATTAAAAATACTAATGCTAAATTTTTTCTTTGTCCTTTCATTATACTTCCTCAAATTCTAAAATTATAGTTTTGTCACTATTACTGCTTATTTTATATTCTTCGCTTATCCTGTTAAGCATATTAATGGGTTTAAAATTTAAAAAAATTCCGGCTACTTCGTTATTTACTTCCACTACAGGAACAAGATTTCTTAAAATCTTCGGAATTTTTAAGTCTATAAATAATTTCTTTAAACTTTTTCTGTAATCTGTATTCATTAATTTTATGGTATCTCCTTCTTTTCTGCTCCTGATAACTATTTTTTTTATTTCTTTGTCATTTATATATATACAACTTTTTTTATAATTGTCAACCTTTTTATTTACTATTTTCTTTCTGACTTTATACCCTAAAGGATTAATTTCTATTTCATTCTGAGATGTAATATTATAACTGAATGAGTTTTCTGAATCTAATGTAAAATACAGCATATCATTATAATTCCAGATTATAATATCGTTATATCTGTATGTATCTCTTTCGAGTTCCATTATATTTAATATTTCATTAATCATACGATAATCTATATTGTTAATATTTAATTTTTTTAAAATAAAATAAACAACTCTTCTTTTTACAGCAACGGATTGGGATAAAAAAAGATCTTTTCTTATACTAATGCCGTAAGAATATAGTATATTTTTTAATATTTCATTTACATAATTTTGTATAAACTCGTTTTCATTTTCAATAATATCAATTAATGTGTTTATCTTATTTTTGAAAGATTTAAATTGTTTTTCAATCACAGGGAAAAGAGTATTTCTAATCCAGTTTCTCGGAATATTGTTATCAAAATTAGTTAGATCTGTTCTTGCAGTAAAGCCGCAGGCTTCCACAAATTCAACAAGTTCTTTCTTTCTAAATTGCAGCAGCGGTCGAATTATGTTTTTTATTTTAACCGGGATGCCTGTTAATCCGTTTAAACCTGTTCCTGTAAGCATATTTAAAAAGAAAGTTTCCACATTATCATCTAAATGATGAGCCGTTGCTATCCGGGTAAAATTTCTTTGTTTGCAGACTTTTTGTAAAAATTCATATCTTTTTTCTCTTGCAAACTCTTCAGGAGATTTTCCTTTGACACTTTTTCGCAACTCAGGAATATCTAATGTTTCCCCTGCAAATTCTATGTTTAATATTTCGGATAATTCTTTTACAAAAGCCATATCTTTTTCAGCATCACCTTTTCTTATATTGTGATTAAGATGTGCAGTAAGAATTTTGATATTTTTTTCTTTGGTAAGGTAATAAAAAAACAGAAGTAATGCCACGGAATCATATCCGCCTGAAACTGCTATTACTATCTTATCATTTTCCTGAATAAGATTGTTGTTTTCAATAAAAGTTTTAAATTTTTTATAATATTCTTTAATTAAATTCATTCATTGCCTTTACAATACCGTATTCTAAAATTGTTTTTATTATATTCGGGATTTTCAGCATTACTTGATTTAAAATATCGAACTCTTCTTCTGTGAAGTTTGAAAGAACATATTTTTCTGTAGGTATATTTTCATCTTTACCTATACCGACACGGATACGGATAAAATTATTATTAACCATAGAGATAATAGACTGAACGCCCTTATGTCCGCCTGAAGAACCTTTTTCTCTTATTCTTATTTTGCCTACAGGCAAATCAACATCGTCGTAAATGACTATTAAATCATTCGGACTGATTTTATATTTAGTAAATGCAGAGAGAACCGCTTTTCCGCTTAGATTCATATAGGTAGTAGGCTTTAACAAGAGAATTTCTTCTCCCGAAGCAGAGCCTCTGCCGAATAAATAATGTTTATCTTTTTTGTTTACATCAATACCGAAAGCCTCTCCGATATTATCTATTGCCAGAAATCCGACATTATGACGGGTAAACCTGTATTTAGTACCGGGATTTCCAAGACCAACTATTAAATACATTTAAAAAAACCGTTAATGTTATTTTTTCTCGTCCGCACCGCCGGATTCAGCAGATTCTTTCTTTTCAGCCGCTGCTTCAGCTGTTTCTTCGCCTTCAGCTGCTTCTTCGGTTACTTCTTCTGCTTTAGACGGAGCAACAACAGTTAGTACAACTTCGTCTTCCGGTAAGGTGATTTTAACCCCTTCTTCAACTTTTAAATCACGAACATGGAGAGAATCGCCTATTTGAAATTCTGAAACATCAACTTCAATTTTTTCCGGAATTTTCGACGGTATTGTTTCAATTTCTATATCCCATAAAAATCGTTCTAATATACCGCCAAGTTTTACTCCGGCAGGTGTTCCTACAATTTCAAGCGGTACTGTTAATGTTAATGTTTTGCCTTTAACCAGTTCGAGAAAATCAAGGTGTAATACTTTATTTGTAACAGGGTGGAGTTGAATGTTTTTTATAATTGCGTCAACTTCAGCATCGCCTTCAATTTTAAGTTTAATTAAAAAGTTTTCGTGTCTCATATTATATAATCTGTCGGCATCAGATAATTTTACGGCAAGAAGTCTTTCTTTTTCACCGCCGTATATAACGGCAGGTATTAAATTTTTATCTCGTAATTTTTTTACTCTGTTTTTCCCTTTTTCTTCTCTTTTTACAGAATTCAATTCTAAAATTTTCATTTTTCTTTCTCCTTCAATTTATTATTCTAAAAATAATTCTCCTAAAGATTTTTCTATATGTATATGATAGATTGCCTGAGAAAACATATTAGCCACACTTAAAACTTTTATTTTATCTATCTGTTTTCTTAAAGGTATTGTATTCGTTGTAAGAAACTCTTTAATAGAAGAGTTTTCAATTCTTTCATAAGCATTTCGTGAAAGTACAGCATGTGAACAGCAGGCATAAATATCATTGGCTCCATGTTTTTTTAAGGCTTCCACTCCGTTTACAAGTGTCCCTGCTGTATCAACTATATCATCAACTATAATAACATTTTTTCCTTTTACATCTCCAATAATATTCATAACTTCAGAAACATTAGGAGCATCTCTTCGTTTATCAATAATCGCCAGACCTAATTCAAGGCGTGAAGCAAGATATCTTGCTCTTGCAATTCCACCAGCATCCGGGGATACAACTATAAAATCATCAAGTGATTTGAAACTCTGGAAATAATGTATAAATACCTGAGCAGCATACAGATGATCTACAGGAATATCAAAGAAACCCTGAATCTGGTCTGCATGCAGGTCCATAGTCAATATTCTGTTTGCACCTGCAGCAACTATTAAATTCGCCACTAATTTAGATGTAATAGGCACATGGGGTCTGTCCTTTCTGTCCTGTCGAGCATAACCGAAATAAGGAAGTACAACTGTAATTCGCTTGGCAGAAGAGCGTTTTAATGCATCTATCATTATTAATAATTCCATTAAGTTATAATTTGCAGGATTGCAGGTAGGCTGAATAACAAAAACATCTTTTCCCCGAACATTTTCCTGTACCTGAACAAATATTTCATTATCTGCAAATGTTTTAATTTCAACTGCTCCAAGTTCAATGTTGAGCTCTTTTACAATCTCTTCTGCAAGTGCTCTGTTTGCTGTTCCGGAAAATATCTTTAATTTATCCATACTATTTCTACCATAATAAATTAAGTTCATTCAATATATATACTTTATAAAAAGTGTCAACTTTTTTTTCTTTATTTTTATTAATTTACAGTAAAACTTCGGTATAATAAATAAAATCATTATATAATTAACAGATTCCATTTATTTATTGACTTTTTATAAAAAATTATTATAATAACAAATAAACAGAGGTGAAAAAATATGGCAAAACGGAATGATATTATAACAGAGTTAATATTAAAAGCAAAAGAGAAAGCTTATAAAGAAACAAGCAATGAGCCGGAACCGGAATTAGTGCAGAAATCAATAAAATGGCCTGTGCAATGTACAATTGGTCCCGGGCTTGAAGGTGCAATTGCCTGCGAAAGTAAAGTTGGGTATGTAAACGGTTCAAAAGGCTGGCTGATATACCGCGGATATGATATATTTGATCTTTGTGCTTATTCTACTTATGAAGAAGTATCATATCTTCTGCTTTATGGAGAACTGCCGAATAAACAGCAGTTAAAAGAGTATAAAAAGACTTTAAGTGATTTCAGTTTCCTGCCTTTAACTTTGAGACAATTAATGAATTTTCCTATTGAAGAATGGAATACAATGGCTGCTTTAAGGGTGGGCACAAATATTATGCGTCAGATTTTGACATATAGGGATAAAGAAATAGCAGACGAAATAAGAAAAAAATATTCGAAAATAATCGGCACAGATGAAGATTCTATAGCAATGGAAACTATTCCTATGGGTGAAAAGCGGGCAATATATGAATTTAGGTCTAAAAAAGAAAAATTAATCCACGATAAAGTAACTCTTGATGCAGCACAAAGTTTAAGAGCATGTACGCATTTAATAGCAGGGCTTCCTACTATTACAGCAGCCGTTGCCCGGTTGAGAGAGGGTGCTTTGCCTATTGAACCGGATCCGGAATTAAGTTTTGCGGGTAATTTTTTATATATGATGAAAGGGAGAATACCTACACCTATAGAAGAAAGAATAATGGATGTTGCATTAATTCTGCACGCTGATCACGGAATGAATGCCAGTACATTTGCATCTATGGTGGTGGCTTCAACTCTATCTGATATTTATTTTTCTGTTGAGGCAGGTATAGCTGCATTAAACGGACCTTTACACGGGGGAGCAAATGAGAGAGTTCTTTATACCCTTGAGGAAATAGGAAAACCTGAAAATGTAGAACCATGGTTTAAAAAAGCACGAGCAGCAAAGAAAAAAATTATGGGATTCGGTCATAGAGTCTATAAAGCATATGACCCCAGAGCAAGAATATTAGGACCTCTTGCAGATTATTTGTGTAAAACCAATCCTGAAACAAAGACTCTTTATAAAGTAGCGACAACTCTTGAAAAAGTGGTGGTGAAAACTCTCGGTAAAGAGAAAAAAATATTTCCGAATGTTGACTTTTATTCAGGACTTGTATATAAGGCAATGGGAATACCTACAGAAATGTTTACTCCTATATTTGCAGTAAGTCGTGTATCCGGCTGGACTGCAAGAATAATAGAATATTTACAGCATAATAGAATATTCAGACCACGAGCAATTTATACAGGAGAATTTAATAAAAAAATTAAAAAAAGATAGAATAATTTATTGACTTTATCTTTAAAAATAGTTATTTAATAGACGATATGGGGAAGAGTATTTTTATTGTAAGTAATACTGAACATGATGTGCCTGTTATTATTGAACAGTTAAAAGAATATAATGTTATGCACATTAAATCAAGTGTTGAAAGTCTGGATAAAATAGAAAAAGAGAGCCCGGACCTTGTAATTATAAATCTGAAGAATGACGATATAAGCGGTTTTGAATTGTGCCGATTAATTAAAAATACATACAAACTGCCGATTATTACTTTTACAAACGATAATAAAATATCAAATATGATTCGGTCGCAACAGGAAGGTGCAGATGCCTGCCTTATAGTTCCCTTTAAAGAAAATGATTTGAAAAATACTGTTGAAAAACTGCTTTAATCAGGATATAAAGAATATGAACAACAATGATTACATTAATAAAATAAGATATGAATATTTAAGATATAGAGATATACTTTACGATAAAATAACACTGCTCCCGACAGTGCCATTAATTATTGAGACTTTGCGAAAAATTCTTGATAAATGTCATCTTCTTGGAATAATAGTGGTTGATTTGAGTAAATACGGTAAGTACGAAAGAGCCTACGGCTGGCAGAAAATAGACAGAATAATTGAAAATATATCAAAGATAACACAGGATATGGTAAATTCTCCCAAATGGAAAAATACAATTTTATCCGTAAACAGAGCACGGGGAGATGATATAATTCTTTTTGTAAAACCGAAATCGCGTAATTTTAATGCAGATACAATGAAAGATATTACTAAAAAATTTGTCAATAAAATTAGAAAAGAGATAGATAAAGATTTAATTCCTGAGATGAAAAAAAATTTCAAATTGCATACAGGATATTCTATTATTTTTAATGATCCTAATGTAAGATTGGAAAGGATTATCTATCGCGGTATAAAAGAAGCCAGTATAAGAGCATCACATGAAGAGCAGATTGATAAAGAATACAGAATAGCATTATTAAAACGGATTATAGCCAAGAAAGAGATTACAGCTGTATTTCAGCCGATTGTGAATATAGTGGATAAAAAAATTATAGGCTATGAAGCATTAACAAGAGGCCCTAAAAATAATGAATTACATAATCCGGAATTATTATTTTCTGTTGCAGAAGAAGGGGATTTGATCTGGGAACTGGAGAGAATATGCCGTGAGAAAGCTTTGAGCAATATTGATAAACTTGATAATGATAAATTAATGTTTATAAATAATGAACCGTCAGTTATTTATGATCCTAAATTTCAGGCTCTGGAGATAATTAAAAAACTTAATGTTTCGCCGGATAGAATAATACTGGAGATAACTGAGAGAACAGCTATTGAAGATTTTGATGCGTTTAAAAAAGCATTATATTATTTTAAGTCAGTAGGATTTAAAATTTCAATTGATGATGCAGGAGCAGGTTATGCTTCCTTGCAATCTATAGCAATGCTCGCACCTGATTTTATTAAGTTTGATATAAATCTTATCCGCAATATAAATAATGACCTCATTAAACAGAATCTTATCTCTTCACTGCTTGATATAGCAGAAAAAATTAATGCTGTTGTTATAGCTGAAGGAATAGAGAATAATGAAGAGAATGAGACTGTTAAACGATTAGGCGTTAAATACGGCCAGGGGTTCTATTTTGCAAAACCCGGCCCTCCTTTCCCGAAAGTAGATTTCACAAATAAATAATATAATTTATTGATAAAATACTTAAGGCAGATGATCCTGTAGTCGCCCAGTATCTGTTCATGGTGTTAACAGAATATGGGGAACGCTTGCTCTCGGTTCATTTGCGCAGGCTTTTTTACTTCTTGACATTAATATTTTATATCATATCTTACTACTAATGAACAGCTTTTATTTTTTACATAAATTAAAAAAATTTTTTTACTATAATTTATTACTTTCATTGCTAACATACTTTCTGCAAATTATTACATTGACTTTTGCTGTTTTCTTTATATTCTCAATTCTGGATAATATATTTTTATTAAATATTTTATTTCGTTCCATCTTCTTTATATTAACATTATTTATAATTTTTCGTTATATTTTTTTTGCATACAAAAAGATTATCAGATTAAATATGCTTTCAACTGCCGACAGTATAGATAAAACATACAATTTAGAAAATCAGATAGCAAATGCTTATGAATTAAAAGACTCTTCCGAATATAATGAATTTTTTATTAATAAATTATCAGAAACTGCAGACACACTTATTAAAAAAGTTGAGTTTAAAAAAATTTTTAATTTTAAAGAATTGTTTTTTTCAGCAGGAATAACAATTATTGCTTTAATAATACTCTTTTCATATTTTTATATTGCTCCCCGAAATTTTACTGTATCATTAAAT
>CAYQNP010000099.1:0-4240 GCA_964418785.1 uncultured Spirochaetia bacterium
GCTGCGCTTAATCTTGATTTTAACAGAGTACAGTTTACTCCGGATTTAATGCCTTCAGACATAACCGGAAGTGATATTCTGGAACAGGGAAAAGGCGGAAGAAGAGAGTTTAAATTTATTAAAGGTCCTGTTTTTACTAATATATTGCTTGCAGACGAGATAAACCGAACCCCGCCTAAAACTCAGTCTGCTTTACTTCAGGCTATGCAGGAAAAATTAGTTACTGTAAACGGAAAAACTTATCCGTTGGATGAACCGTTTTTTGTTCTTGCAACCCAGAATCCTATTGAGCAGGAAGGTACTTATCCGTTGCCTGAAGCACAATTAGATAGATTCTTTTTTAGTATCAATATTGATTACCCTGACGAAAAATCCGAGAAACTTATTGCAAAAAGTAATCCGGAAGAAAAATTGGAGTCAGTTAAAAAAGTTGCATCAAAAAAAGATATTATTCAGTTTCAGAAAATAATAAAAGAAGTACCTGTCTCGGATTCTATTCTGGATTATGTTGTAAGTATGGTACGCTTAACGCGTCCGGCAGACAAAAATCCTTTAAGGGATGTTAATGAATTTGTAAAATGGGGGGCAGGTCCTCGTGCCTCGCAGTATATTGTACTCGCTTCTAAAGTAAAGGCTTTACTCTCAGGCAGATATTCAGTGTCGGTAAATGATGTTAATTTCGTTGCTTATAATGTCCTTGCTCATAGAATCTTACTCAATTTTAATGCTGATGCTGAAAATATATCTTCTTTAAATATTATCTCTTCTATTATTAAATATCTTAAAAAAGAAAAATGAAATCGCAGTTTAATAAATATATTCTTCCGGATAAACTTAAAAAATTAGAAAGATTTCCTATTCAAGTAAAAACTATTGTTGAAGGTTTTATGTCCGGCTCTCATAAATCTCCGCATCACGGTTTCAGTGTAGAGTTTAAAGAGCATAAACAGTATTATCCCGGAGACGATTTAAAATATATCGATTGGCGTGTTCTCGCTAAAACAGATAAGGTCTATATAAAACGCTTTGAAGAAGAATCTAACCTTTATATTAATATCTTTCTTGATGTAAGTAAATCAATGGCTTTTTCAAGTGATAAAAACAGCATTTCAAAATTGGAATATTCTAAATATATTGCAGGTACTCTTTTGTACCTTTCTCTCCTTCAAAAAGATTCCCCGCTTTTATCCGTGTTCTCAAATAAAATAGTTAAACAGTATAATAGAGCATCTGATTTTTCTTATGTAAATGATATTTTGAACAATCTGGAAGAAATAAAACCCGTTGGGAAAACTGATTTTAAAACTGTTTTTATTAAACTTGCCCGCTCAATAAAAAAAAGAGCTCTCGTAATAATTATTTCTGATTTTATAGGCGATATTAATAATATTGTTGAGGGAATTAAATACATAAAAAGTAAAAAAAATGATGTTATTCTTTTCTCTGTAAATGATTTATTTGAAAAAGAATTTCCTTTCAAAGGAAATGTTAAGTTTGTTGACCTTGAAACAAATGACTTTGTTAATATTAATGCAAATTTCTTTCAGAAAAAATATAAAGAGAATTTCTTAAAACATTACAGATTGCTAAAAAGTTTTGCTATGAAATCTAATATAGATTTTTATCAGTTTTATACCAATATTGATTTTAGTAAAGTTCTTTATACATATATGTCCTGGAGAAATTCTATAGTAAAATGAAAAATGTAATTATACTGCTGGTTTTACTTTTTTCAAATATTGTTAATGCTGCAGATTTAAAATTAAAAGATGATTCCGGGCATATTCTCCGCTTGAAAAAAACTCCTGATAAAGTAGTTGTTCTGTCTCCTGAAATTAATGAGATAATATTTGCACTCGGAAAGGGAGATAAAATTATCGCAAATACTGAATATTGTAATTATCCTCCTGCATCAGAAAAAATTTTAAAAGCCGGTTCTTTCAGTAATCCTGATTTAGAAAAAATTATTAAGTTATCTCCGGACATTATTTTCCTTACAAAAGGCGTACAAACAGATGTTATGAATAAGTTACAGGAGTTGAATTATCCTTATTTTGTGTTTTATATAACTTCTGTAAAACAGTTATATGAAGCCGTAAAAAAGATTTCTATAATATTAAATGCAGTTAAGCAGGGAAAACACTTGATTTCTCATATGAAACAGGAATTAAGAACTTTAAAAACAATAAAGAAAAAGGCTGTAATACTTCCTGTTATATGGCATCAGCCTGTAATGGTTGCAGGCGGTAATACTATTGTTAATGATGTAATTAAACTTGCCGGCGGTATTAATCCGATAGAACATTTAAAAGACGGTTATTTTACTGTATCTGATGAATATCTTATTGCTCATCCTGTTGACTATATTCTGTTATGCGGTCATAATCTTAATCTTAATAATAATAAAATTTTCAGGCTGATGAAAAATAATAAAAAATATAATACAATAAAGATAGATCCTGACTGGATCCTTAGAGCCACTCCTCGTACAATTAAAGCAGTTTTATATCTGAATAAAATTTTAAGTGATAAATAACTACGGTTTTCTTCCATATATAAAGTATAGTATTTTATCTTTTATACCGGTTTTTGTAAGTATGTAAAAAATAATTTTTTCATTGTAATAATGAAATTTATCAGCCTTAATATAGTCTGAATATAAAGTTAAAATAATATAATATTTATTTTCTGAAATTTTATTTACAGAAATATTTAATGCTCTTTTATTATAGGTTAATTTTTTAATTGTAAATTTTTCATATAATTGCGAAGTTAATACTATTTTTCTGGTATAAGATTTTACCCCGGATTTTATGTCAATGATTAATTTATCAGGGGTAAATTTAAATTTCGGAATAACATTTGCAATTATAGTTAATTTTGGCTTTGTAGTTAATCTGGGCTTTGTTTCGAAAAATATTTCTCTGCTAATTAATCCTGTGAAGTCTTCTGAATTAAAAATTATAGTAACACTGCCGACTTCTCCGGGTTTTAAAATTTTTTTATAATTTAAAGGTACTGTACAGCCGCATGTAGTGTGTATACTTTTAATTTTAATTGTCTCGTCAGATTTATTTGTATAAAAGAAAACCGTGCTTACAGTGCTGAATTGGGTAATTGTGCCGAAATTGTGTTTAATTTTATTAAATAACAAGTCTGCCTTTATATTTATGGTTAATAACAAAAATAACAAAGTTATTGATATCTTTTTCATAATATATGTTAAATTAATATAATAAAAATAAATTTCAAGAAAATAATGTTTTATTCAGAAATTCCCAAAAATAATTTTTTGACAAAAAAAATAAAAATGGTATATTATTTGTATGAGAAAAAAGGAGTGGTTGTGGGAATATTTTAAGATATATCCAGGCGGGGATTACTTTCTTTTTTCTTTTCTTTTCTTTTCTTTTCTTTTCTTTTCTTTTCTTTATCTTTTTTCTTTGTAAATCTAAAATTGGGAGGGTTTTTATGGATGATTTCTATATATAGCTAACAATAAAAGCTTATTTTTCAAATTTAACTTGTATTATCATTTTAATATAATTAAAGATTGGCGTAAAAAAGTTCAAATCCCCTTGAAAACTATCTTGAAAATTTTTTTCTTATTCCCAATCTTTCAGATGTATTCCTTTTTACAGGCCGACCAATTATTACGAAAAAAGACTTTCAAACTTTTCTTTAATGTTAAACCAAGAAAGCATAAATCTATCATATCTGATTCTCATATGAGTAACATATTATTAAAATTAGATTCATCACAATTAAGAGAAGTTCTATATAGAGTTTTTGAGAAGACTGATAAAAATCAATATTCTTATAAAAGATTAAGAATAGGGGTTATTGATGGTTCGACATTTTCAAAGCATTTTGCCAGTGTATTTCAAATGGTTTCAAAAAAGGCCCCCTTTATATTGGACATGGAGCAGTATGATAAAAGAGGCAAAGAATTAAATGCCTCTAAAAAATTAATAACACGATTAACGAAAAGATTCGGTAAAAACTTTGTGGATATAATACTTGCAGATGGCTTGTATAGATTAGATATGATAAAATTTTTTAAAACCAAGGGGATAAGAACATTAGTCAAAACATCAGAAGACACATAGTAAAATTTATGTGTAAAACTAATAAACTAAAAAATAACATAATAATTAAACTCCAAATGTCAAGTTAAATTTTTGTCGAATTTCATATTCTAAGTGTTTTAATTTGGGATTAGGTTTGTCCCATACATTAT
>CAYQNP010000100.1:0-3012 GCA_964418785.1 uncultured Spirochaetia bacterium
AACTCCTTAAACCGATCTTTGTAAACAACTCCTTTTGCTGTGTTATAGTAGTCGGAAAACTTTTACCTGATAACTTTTTAAAAAATGCCAATATGCTTGCATCTACTTTACAGGCTTATAAACAGATTGAACTTTATAAAAAACCGATTGTAAAAGGGCTTACCACTTTTATTGTTATTATTATAACTTTATTTGTTTTGTTTCTTGCAATTATTGCCAGTTATTACATTTCTAAAGGAATTACAGAACCGATACGGATTCTGCTTGACGGCACAAAAGAAATCGCTGCCGGTAATCTTGACTTTAAAATTACTTATAAGTCAAAAGACGAAATAAAATTACTGATTAATGCTTTCAACCAGATGACTAAAGAAATAAAATCAAATCGGCAGGCTTTAATGCATACGCAGAGACTGGCTGCATGGAGAGATATTGCAAGACGAATCGCTCATGAAATAAAGAACCCTCTTACTCCTATAAAATTAAATGCAGAGAGACTGCTTAGAAAAAAATCTGATAAAGAATTTGATAAAATTTTGGAGAAATCTGTTAATTCTATTATTACAGAGGTCAACAGACTCCAGAATCTAATTAATGAATTTTCCAATTTTGCAAGAATGCCTCAACTTAACCTTGAACCTGAAAACCTTAACCATATAATTGTAGAAGTAATGAATGTCTTTGCAGGTGTTGAGAATGTTTCTATTAAAACAGAACTCGAAAAAAATCTTCCGCTGCTTAATCTTGATAAAAAACGAATTAAAGAAGTTATAATTAATCTTGTGAATAATGCTATAGATGCAGTAAAAACAATTAAGGACGGAACTGTAATTTTACATACTTATTCAAAAGAGAGTATATTTGGAAAACTTGTATATCTGGAAATTATTGACAACGGTCCGGGGGTAGATTCTTCAATTGAAGATAAACTTTTTGAACCTTACATTACGACAAAAAAAGACGGCACAGGCCTTGGATTATCTATTGTTGAGAAAATAATTACTGAGCATAATGCAAAAATAAGATATGTTAAAAATCAGCCACGGGGCGCAAAGTTTATTATTGAATTTACTATTTAATTATAACTATTTTAATGTCTGTCTGTATTTTGTTATTAATCCTCTATTGACAAATTTGTGTTCGTTATTATATATATAGATATATAAAAATATGGTAATATGTGTAATTTAATGAATTGGAGGTTTTATGGCATCTAATAAAAGAGTAATTATCTTTACAACTCCAACATGCGGGTGGTGCAGACGAGCAAAAGAATATTTTCGAATGCATCGCATTAATTTTAAAGAAATTGATGTTACCAAAGATCCTTATGGCGTTAAAGAATTACAAAAATTAAGCGGCCAGACAGGTGTGCCTGTAATTTTAATTAATAATAGACCAATTGTTGGATTTAATAAAAACTTAATTGATAAACTTCTTGATATCAGGCCTGCTTAATCTCTTTTTTTATTAGACTTTTGTTCTGTGTTTTGTATACTTATTGAATGTACAGAAAAGTATTATTTGTTGTTGCACCTGTTGTATGGCCAAATTTGCCTCTCCCGGGTGTGGCTTCACTAAGCGAATATTTGCTTGCGAATAATATCAACAATGATGTTTTTGACTTAAATATTGGATTATATAATTCTTCACCGCCGGAAGTTAAAAAAGTATGGATGAAAAATAGTTCTCATTTTCAAGATGTTTTCTTCGCTGAACATAAAAAGTATGTAGATAAAATTTTAAAACTCATTGAAACTGAAAAATATAAATTTGTTGCTTTTTCTGTATACAATACAAACTATGTATTTTCAAAAAATCTTGCTGAAGTTATAAAAAAACACTTTAACAATATTAAAATAATTTTTGGCGGCCCGGCAGTGTTCTATTTCTATAATTATAATCCTGATTATCTTGTCAATGATAAAATAATTGATTACTTTATCATTGGAGAAGGAGAGCTTGCTTTAAAATCTGTAGTATTAAATGAAATTGAGCATAAGCAGAAAGTAATTAAAAATTATCAAATAAAATCTGTTTCAGACCTGCCTTTTCCGACTTATAATAAATTTAATTTAAAAAATTATGCGAGAAAAAATGCTTTGCCTATTGTGGCAAGCAGAGGATGTATAAATAAATGTAACTTTTGTGCAGAGAAATTATTATTCACATCTTACCGGGTCAGACATTTTGATGATATATTTCGAGAAATTTTATATCATTATAATAAAAATAATATTCGTTGGTTCACATTTTATGACTCTATCTTTAATGCTAATTTAAAAAATATGCAGGGGCTTATAGATAGCATTGTAGATTCAAAAATCAATATATCATGGGATGCTCAGATTTCTATTCGAGATGATATGAATATTAATCTGTTGAAAAAAATAAAACAGTCAGGCTGTGTGAATTTATTTATCGGGCTTGAGACAGGTTCTGAATCTATTCTGAAAAATATGAATAAATCGTTTAACCTTGCTTCTGCTGTTGATTTTTTCAAAAAATTAACAGATGCCGGATTGAATTTTGAAGTAAGCCTTATTTTAAATTATCCGTTTGAGTCGGAAAAAGAATTTTCAGATACTATTAAATTTTTTGAAAAAAATCAAATAGTGATAAAAAAAATTGCACAGATAAACCCGTATGTATATTATCCCGGAACAAATGTAGATATTACTATGGGGTATAATCTTTTCAAAGGTATACAAAAGGTAGAAATTTTAAAACATTATATAAAGTCTTATAAAGTTAAGTATACAAACTCCTACATCAATAATCTCTTAAAATGAATGAAGTTGTGAAGAGGGACGGTGCAAAATTTTATTGATTTTTCTAATCAGGGGCAGAATAATTTTTATATAATTCTGCACAGAAATTCCCAAAAATAATTTTGCTTGAAATTTTTTGAAAATATATTATTTTATAAACTAAGAAAAGAAAGAAAGAGAAGAAGAAAAAAGAGAATTTTTTAACTTTTAGGATTGATTTTTAAATTTTTTACGCCAATCT
>CAYQNP010000101.1:0-3439 GCA_964418785.1 uncultured Spirochaetia bacterium
TGGAGTCAAAAATTTCATACCCTGCATTTATTCTAATACTATTTTTGTATGTAATATAAAATTCATTACCATACCACACAGAATGCTTCATATAAACAGAAGAGTTGTTCTGTGCATCCGACAATAAGTTATACTGCAGATAATTAAGCCATTTATCTTTTATAATATTATATGTAAATTTTTCCATACCTGATAAAATTAATTTTGTTTTTAAAAAATTTTTATCATCCTTAAATAAAGAATATAAACCTTTATCTTTCATATTATAGCCGACATAATATTATTATATATATTCGTATAATTGCTGCCAATAGTAATATTATGCACCTGTGAATATCCGATATTTAGAAATATAAATAAACTTAAGATTATGAATATTGCTTTTTCTTTTATTATTCCCATAATATTCGCCTCCTCAATGTCTTTACAGATTATATTATAATCTTTTAGACGAGACTTTCAAGTGATTTTTCTGTTTTTTTCAATGCTATTTAAATAATCCTGCAGCATAATAGAAGCAGCAATTTTATCAATTTTCTTCTTTCTTTTTTTATTATTAAGATTTAACTGCATTCCGTAAGAGTGAGCAATATCAGTTGTATATCGTTCATCAAAACCCAGAACAGGAATATTAAGATGTTTTTTCAAATATTCCAGTTGTCTTTTTCTTTTAATTGTCTGAGCAGAGTCAGAGCCGTCACTATTATACGGGATACCAACCACTACTTTTGCAATATTCTCTTCAGTGATAATCTTTTGCAGATCGTCAACAAGTAATTTATCGGATCTAAATCTAATAATCTTATAAGGCAAAGCCATTTTCAGATTACTGGTAGAGACAGCAAGACCGATATTTTTATCACCAAGATCTACACCAAGAACTTTACTTTTTAAAATGTCCACATATACCTCTGGATGAATTTTTTACAAATTCAACCAATTCACGAACATAAGTATTGTTCTTTAACTCCTCAACAGTTTCTATTTTTTCAATAGCCTGCTTAGTATTTAAGTTTTCTCTATATAAAATTTTATAAGCCTGTTTAATCAACTCTCTGTCATCTTGAGAAATCCCGTATCTTCGCATTCCGACGACATTTAAGCCGCGCACAAGAGCAGGATTACTTCCTTTTACAGTCATAAAAGGAGGCACATCCTTAGCAATTCCGGATAAAAAACTTATCATAGCAAGTTTTCCTATTTTACAAAACTGATGCACAGGCGATGCAGAAGAAATAAATGCATTATCAAAGACTTCAACATAACCACCAAGAGCAGTATTATTCACAATAATAACATTGTTATGAACAATAACATTATGTCCGCAATGGGAATATGCCATAAACATATTATTATTACCAATAATTGTTTTACTATTTGCTTCAGTACCGCGATGAATAGTAACATACTCATGGATAATATTGTTGTCACCTACGATTAAAAAACTTTTTTCGCCTTTATAATGGAAATCCTGCGGTTCACCGCCTAAAACAGCACCGTTTAAAATTTTATTATTTTTACCAATATCTGTCCAACCGGTGATATGAGCATTAGGATATATTTCTGTGTTATCACCAATTTTAACATTTTCATCTATTACTGCAAATGGCCAGATTTTAACATTTTTTCCTATTACTGCATTTTTATGAACAACAGCCTGATTACTGATTAACGACATAAATAAAAACTCCGTAATTATTATTTATTTTTATCTGCGATCATAGCAGTAAGCACACCTTCTGCAGCAAGTTTATCACCAACAAATGCTTTTCCTTCAAATTGAGAAATTTTACTTCCTGCTCTCAGAACAGTAACTTCAAATCTCAATTGGTCACCGGGGCCAACAGGATTTCTGAATTTTGCCTTATCAATACTCATAAAATAAACGAGTTTATCCTGATCAACTTTTTTACCGGAACTTTTAAGCAACAATATACCGCCAGTCTGAGCCAGAGCTTCAATAATTAATACACCCGGCATAACAGGAGCACCGGGGAAATGTCCCTGAAAAAAAGGTTCATTCATTGTTACATTTTTTACTGCAATAATCTTTTTTTCAGGTTCAAGATAAGTAACCTTATCCACGAATAAAAAAGGATACCTGTGCGGCAGAAGTTCCATTATTTCATTTACATCCATATTAACTTCACTCATTTTTCTCTCCCTCCTGTTTTTTTATATATTCATTAACCTGTTTTTTTAATTCATCCAGTTCCTGTACCAATTCCGGAAGTTTATTGACGAGAATTTCACTCCTCTTTGCCTGCATAATAGGTTTAGCAGGTATTCCGAAAACCATCTTTTCTTCCTTTTTTACAACACGACTTGTTACACCTGTCTTAGCACCAATTACAACTCCTTCTTCTACAACAGCATGGTCTGCAACTCCAACCTGTCCGGCTATTATTACATCATCCTTTATTATGCTGCTCCCGGATACACCTGACTGGCCGGCTATTATCACATTTCTGCCTATAATATCATTATGTGCTATCTGAACAAGATTATCTATTTTCGTTCCTTTCTTTATTATTGTATCCCCAATCGTACCTCTGTCAATAGTAGTGTTTGCGCCTATTTCAACATTATCTTCTATTACGACTCCTCCTATTTGAGGTATTTTCTTTATTTCTTTCTCTTCTTTATTAAATCCAAATCCGTCACTGCCTATTACAACCCCGCTGTGGATTAAAACATTATTCCCGACAGTTATCCCTTCATAAATACTTACATTACTGCGAATAACGCAATTATTCCCTATTACACTATTTTCACCGATATAAGTATTAGAATAAACAACTGTATTTTTACCTATTTTAACATTATCTCTAATTACCACATTTTCCATAATTATTGCGGTTTCATCTACTTCTGCAGATTCTGATATAAAATTCTTACCATCAAAAACCTTTCTATCATATTCTGCATGCCATTCAAATAAAGATAAGATTTCAGGCAATAATTTATTTACATCATCAGCAATTAAAAAATTTTTTTTCGGCTCATCTTTTACCAGAGCAAAAAATTTTTTATCAACTATAACTGCCAGTGACTTTGATGAAATTATTTTATCCCTATACTTTTTTGCAGAAAACAGAATCAAATCATTTTCAGATGCACCTTCAGGGGTATTAATATCATTAATAACAAAATCACCGTCACCTGCAAGTTCCACATTTAATTTTGATGCCAGTTCTTTTAATGAAATACTGTTTTTCTTATGCATAAAAATTATTTATATTTAACCTTAAGTTCATCAATAACTTCCTGTGTAATATCATACTCTTTTTCTATATATAAAATATAAGTAGATTTATCGAGTATAATACTATAACCGTATTTAATACTTACAGCACGAATAACATCTTTAATATCCTGAATAACAGGTTCTAAAAGTTCACTCTCTTTTTCTTCAAGTTGTTGATTTGATTTTTCGATA
>CAYQNP010000102.1:0-5505 GCA_964418785.1 uncultured Spirochaetia bacterium
CGGTTGCGGTAAGTTTAAGTGCTTCGGCTGCTTTTTCTTTATATTCCCAACTTCTCCATAGAATTGCAGAACAATTTTCGGGTGATATAACAGAATACCAAGAGTTTTCGAGCATATAAACTTTATCACCTATACCTATTCCCAGTGCACCTCCCGATGCTCCTTCGCCAATAATAATTACAATAATAGGAACTTTGATTCTAAACATTTCGAACAAATTTCTGGCAATTGCTTCTCCTTGTCCGCGTTCTTCTGCTTCTAATCCGGGATAAGCTCCGGGAGTATCAACGAGTGTTACTATTGGTTTGTTGAATTTTTCAGCTAAACGCATTAGTCTTAATGCTTTTCTGTAACCTTCAGGATTAGGCATACCGAAGTTTCGTTTCATATTCTCTTCAAGGTTCCTGCCTTTCTGTTGCCCTACGAGCATTACTGGTTTTCCGTCAAATTCTGCAGTACCGCATACAATAGCATTATCATCTGAAAAATGTCTGTCTCCGTGGAGTTCAACAAAATTTTCAAACATTAAATTTACATAATCGAGGAAATACGGACGCTCGGGATGCCTTGCTAGCTGCACTATTTCCCATGGTGTCAGATTCGCATATATCTCTTTTTTTAATACATCTAATTTTTTCTCTAAGTCTTTTATCTCTTTTTTTATTTTATCTGTTAATTTGCTTTTTTTCTTCAGATTTTCTACTTTTTCTTTTAATTCGTAAATAGGTTCTTCAAACGGTAAAATAGTCATTTGACCCTCCCTTTTTTTACTTTAATTTAATAAAATATGTTTTGATACTCAATTGATAAAGAACGCGAAGCCTTATCCGTTGGATTTATTTCTCGGGAATGTGTGTATTGAAAAGTTACACCTACTGAGAGTGATTCATTAAAATAATACTTCAACGCTGTATTATATAAGACTTCACTGCCGCGATTCCCGGATAAGTAAATGTTTTCTGCTTCGCCGAATAGAATTATGTCATCCGTTACTATTACATTTAATCCTGTATACAATGATATATTTTTGCCGTCTTTTCTGGCTTCAAACGGTAAAAGCGGAAATCTTATCCCGAAATGCCAGTGCTGTTCTCCTGCAAACAGATGTACTTGTTTTGAAAAAGATACATATAAACCGTAAACAATATCCTCGGTGATTCTATTGTTATAACATTTCCCGAATTCACCTGTAAGTAAAGCATCATAACCAATTGCAACGCCTGTGGTGTCAGCATCAGGATAAATTATGTTTAATTTGGCTACTACACCCGGAATATTCCAGTCTGCTTTATTATTTCCGATTGCACCGCCTATATCTTCCGAAACTCCTAATGTTAATCGGTCTGTTAATCCTATCATTACCTTTGTCTGTATTCCTCCTCTACCATATGCAACAAAATCAACAGCATAATACCCTCTCAATATAGTCTTTGCAGTTGGAATGTCAACTAATTTTATTAATTCTCCGGCTGCATAGTTTATGGTTAATTGTAAAATTATAATAATAAATAATATAATCTTTTTCATTTCAGTAACTCCTTAAAATATTCTTGACATATAATTTTCTGTTCATACATTTACTTATATATAAATTTCGGAAAAAAGGAGGAAAAGTTAAATGAAAGCACGACAATATTTCTCTCAGAATAGGATGTTTGTACTTCTGGTTTTGTTCAGCATTATTCTTGGTATGAGCATTGCAACTATCTCCTTTTATACAGGTTTTCAGAAGGGGAAAGGTTTTTTAGCATATGCAGAAGAATCAAGCATAAAAGATGAGCCTGCAGTAGTTAAAGCCGGGGAGATACAGAGAGCATTTGAATTGGTAGCAAAGACAGCTATTCCGGCAGTTGTTAATATCAGCACTGAAATAGTTGTTAAACAGAGACTCAGTATGGGGAATGATCCGTTTTTTAAATTTTTTGGAAAGGATTGGTTTGATTTTTTCTTTGGCGGACCTCAGGGACCTCGAGAAAGAGAATTTGTCCAAAGAGCATTGGGAACAGGTGTTATTATAACTAAAGATGGGTATATTCTGACAAATTTTCATGTTGTTAAAGATGCTTCAAAAATAAAGGTAAAATTAAAAAATGGGAAAACTTACAAAGCAAAGGTCATAGGAGTTGATCCAAAAACCGACCTTGCGCTTATAAAAATAGATGCAAAGAATTTACCTGCAGCAGTGCTGGGTGATTCAGACAAGATAAAGGTGGGTGATTGGGCTATTGCTATTGGAAATCCTTTCGGCTTAAATCATACACTTACAGTTGGAATTATAAGTGCAAAAGGTCGTTCAGGTATAATGAATGATGCTTCAAAATATGAGAATTTTATTCAGACAGATGCAAGTATAAATCCTGGAAACAGCGGAGGACCATTGCTTAATATTCAGGGAGAAGTTATTGGTATTAATACAGCAATAGCTTCACCGTCAGGCGGTAATGTGGGAATTGGTTTTGCTATACCGATTAATATGGCAAAAAAAATAATGAAGCAGTTAAAAGAGAAAGGTAAAGTTGAAAGAGGCTGGCTTGGTATTAATATTCAGGATTTAACAGAAGATCTGGCAAAGTTTTTTAAAGTTAAACCGAATAGCGGTGTTCTTGTTGCAGATGTAGTGAAAAATTCTCCTGCTAAAAAAGCAGGATTTAAAAGCGGTGATATAATTATTGAGTTTGACGGAGTTAAAATTACAGATTCGAATAAACTTAGAAATATTGTTGCAGAGACTCCGCCTTATACTAAAGTAAAAGTCAAGATAATAAGAAAAGGTAAGAAAAAAACTTTAACTGTAAAGTTGGGAAAACTGCCTGATAATGAGGAAGATTTAATAAGTTCTAAAAATCCGGTTAAGTCGGAATGGCTTGGAATGAGAACAAGTGATATTACTCCTAATATTGCAAGAAAATTTAATGTAGATGAAGACGAATCAGGCGTTATCGTAACATTTATTAAAGAAGGTTCCGTTGCAGCAGTAAACGGTCTGAGACCGGGAGACATAATTAAACAGATTAATAATACAAAAATTAAAGATATGGATGATTATATAAAATTTACGAGAAAGCATGGTGATGAAGATTCATTTTTGCTTGTTATAAAAAGAAAAGGTACGCTTTTCTATATGACTGTTGAGAACGAAGAAAAGTAAATATATTTAAGCCGGTGTTCCTGCACCGGCTTTTTATTTTAATATGATTATGAAAAGAAAAAAAAATAAAAAATTACAGAAAAGATTTATACTTAAAATTAGAAAAAATATTTTAACCGGAATTATTACTATACTCCCTTTATTTGTTACTTATCTTTTTATTGCCTGGCTTATGAAATTACTTCATAAAAATCTTGCTTTTATTCCGCGTTTGCTTGCTCCTCAGAATGAATTGCTTTCAATTGTATTTGAATTGCTGCTGCTTTTCTTAATTGTATTATTCATATATCTTGTCGGAGTACTTACTAATAAATATATCGGTAAAAAAAGTATAAAATTGGGTGAGAGTATTCTTAATAAAATACCAATTATAAGAACGATTTATACAGGAACAAAACAGATATTGGACGGTTTAATGCTTAATAATAAGCGTGCGTTCAGGAAAGTTGTACTTGTGGAGTACCCGAGAAAAGGTATGCGTGTATTAGGATTTATTACAGGTGAAATGGAAATTGTCAAAAATAATCGGAAACAGACTATGTATACGGTTTTTATTCCGTCAACCCCTGCACCTACTACAGGTTTTATGGTCATAGTTCCTAAAAAAGATGTTATTTTTGTAAATATTTCTCCTGATAAAGCTTTAAAATCAATAATATCCGGGGGAGTTATTACTAATAAACTTAAGTTAGATGAATAACGATATTTTTAAAAATAATATAACAGTACTTCAAAAGTATAACCCGGAGTTATATAAAAGAATCAAAGGATTAAAACTCCCTGAAAATTTTTTTATTCAGGAGACCCGCACAGATAATTGTTTCACTTTAAGCATAAAAAGAGGGGACGGTGCGTCTTTTTTATTGCATAGTAAATACAATCCGTTAAATGAAGCCAAAACTATAATAGATCGGTTTATAGACGATTATTACGATATAATTTTTATCGGCGGTATTGGTTGCGGATACCTGCCGTTATATCTTCTTGAAAATAAAAAAGAAAATTTCGGAAATATTGTAGTTATTGAGAAAGATATTAATATATTTCTTGGTGCTATGTATTGTATTAATCTGGAACCGTTGTTAAAAGATAATAGGGTTTCAGTTTTGTTTGAACAGGACGGAGATATTCCGGAACTAAATGATATTCTTCTGAATAATATATCGAAAAAAACATATACTTTAATTCATTCTGCGTCATATAAGATGTATCCGGAATTTTATGATAATCTGAAAAATTTAATAGATTCCTATCTTTCAAGGAAAAATATTAATATTGCAACTTTATCAAGATTTCAGAATTTATGGATAAAGAATATTTTTAAGAATAAGAACTTATTTATTTCACATAGAGGAATAAATGAGTTAAAAAACAAACTCGAAGGGAAACCGGCTTTGGTTATATCTGCAGGCCCATCATTGGCGGAAAATCTGGATTTAATCAGAGAAAATCAGGATAAATTTGTAATAATCACTGTTGATAGTGCATTTCAGGTATTATCCAAAAATAATATTAAATCGGATTTTGTTGTCACAGTAGACCCGCAGTTTATAAATTATAAATATTTTGAATATAATAGTAATTTTGAATCAATAATGATTGCAGAGCCGTCAACCTTTCCTTTAATTCTGAGCAAGTACAAAGGGAAGATACTTTTTTTCTCTTCAGTTTTTCCTTATGTTAAATGGCTTGAAAGATATTCCGGGGAAAAAGGCGAAATTGATATGGGCGGGTCTGTATCTACAACTGCATTTGATTTTGCATACAGATTTAATATGGAACCGATTATAATGATTGGCCAGGACCTTGCATTTATAAAAAACAGAACTCATACCAAAGGTTCTTATGTTGAAAAATATTGGGCTTTAAGATATAGTAAATACAATACATCTCTTAATGGAGTTTATAAATACATTCATAATAATCTTTTTATAAAAATTAAGTCCAATACCGGGGGAATGGTTGAAACAGACAAAAGGTTGATGATTTTTCTTGTATGGTTTAATAATAAATTGAAAAATTTAAAAGGTTCCAAGATTAGAGTATATAATACTTCTTTACAGGGAGCATATATAAATAATACTATTGTTAAACCGTTTAAGGATATCCTTAAACATAATAAATTTAAAATTATAGAAAAAAATTTTAATATAAATGATGTAATACATAATGATGACTTAAAAAATATTGTTTCGCAGATATACTATAAAGAGAATACAGAAATATCGAAAAATTTGAAAACTTTAAAAAATAAAATTAAAACAGCAGTTTCATTGTCGGAACGATTATATGAATTGATAAAATATAATAAACGGACACAGGAAGTTAATGATATATTAACAAGACTTGACAAAATA
>CAYQNP010000103.1:0-4110 GCA_964418785.1 uncultured Spirochaetia bacterium
AATTCTTTAAATAAATTGTTCCCTGATAAAGCAAAAGAATTGTACAAAAAAGCACAGGATGACATTAATTACAAATTTGAATACTTGAAAAAGTTAGCTGAAATGTAATTAGAAAACAGATAATAGCATAAGATTAAAAAAGCCGGGATGTTTTTTTTAACATTCCGGCTTTTTTTATTTTAATATATATTGCAAACAAATTATGTGTCTTTTTTAAAGGCTTTAGGAGTAATATTTGTATTGCGCTTAAAAACTTTATAAAAATAAGATAAATCATCAAATCCTACTTCAAAACATACAGATATTATTTCTTTATCTGTTGTTTTCAGAAGCAGTTTTGCTTTTTCTATACGAATGGAGTTAATATAATTTTTAAAGTTTACACCTGTAAGGTTCTGGAATATTCTTATAAACTGTCGTTGACTTAATGCTGCCATCTTTGCAGATTCACTTAAAGTCAGTTTTTCATAATAATGATTTTCTATATACTTTATTACCTGCCATACTCTTTCTTCAGTTGCATTTTTTAATGGTGCTTTTTTTAAGTTTCCGTTATTTAGTATATATCGTTGAATTAAAGTTAGAATCTCAAGTAATTTTATTGACAGTATTGAATCATAGGCTGTATCTCTGTGTTGAATTTCAAATAGCATATTTTTTATAATCATTGGAATTGTTAGCAGTCCGGCATTATTTGTTGAAATTATTTTATCTGAATTATTAATGCTTTTCATAAATTGTTTTAAATTTTTATTTTGGCAGTGTGTGTTTAGAAATGTATCGCTGTACTCTATAATGTAAAGTATCATTTTTTCTGGAAGCTCAGGATAAAATTTATGCCTGTCACCTTTATTTAATATTATTAAATCAAAACTTTTTATAGGATAATATTCGTTATGAAGTTGAAGTTTTCCTTTCCCTTTTAAAATAAAGAGTATCTGATTTATGTTGTGATAATGATATTCAGGTAAGTTTTTTTGTTTTGCCTGGAATATGTACGGATCATATTTAAGTTTTTTTTCGATGAACACAGATTTCATAATGTATATAAGTATATTAAATTTAAATTTTAAGTCAAGATTAAAAAGATTAATTCAGGGACGGTGCAAAACTTTATTAAAAAAAACATTGCACTTGACTTTTAAATTATAATTAATAACTATAAATAATAAAAATTATATTGGATTTAAGTAAAAGTAAGGAGGATAAGAATAATGTTTTCCATAAAAGAAGTATTAGCAGAAGGATGGAAAGAAACAACTGAGAATATAGGGTTTTATTTTCAGGTATTAATAATATATTTTTCTATAATAATCGGGGGGACAATAATATTGCGAAACGGTGGGTTTATAGGACAAATAATACTGATACTAATAGAATACTGGCTTTCATTAGGTATATTAATAATTTCTTTAAAAAGAGCAAGAGGCATTGAAGCAAAAGTAAAAGATTTATTCTCAGGCTCGCAGTATATGCTTAATTACTTTATTGCGTCTTTATTATATTCTTTAATAGTGGTAGCAGGTCTGTTCTTATTTATTATTCCGGGAATAGTATGGGGAATAAAATATATGATGTATCCTTTTTTTATTATAGACAAAAACAGCGGTATAACGGAATCACTTAAACAGAGTGCTGTTATAACAAAAGGTGAGAAGTTTCATCTTTTTAAATTCAGTATTATAGTTTCATTAATTTCATTTATCGGTATAATTGCATTATTTATTGGTATTTTCTGGGCATATCCTACAACTTTAATAGCAAGTGCATTAGTATATTTAAAATTAAATAATTCTAAATTTAATCAGGAGGGAATTATAAATGGCTAAAGAAGTAATTGACAGGGAATTAGAAGAAGAGAGAAATATTAAGACTATTTTAGCGGATGACATTGAGTTTCACGGCACCTTAAAATTTAAAACATCTTTAAAAATAAAAGGGGTGTTTGAAGGCAATGTAGATTCAACAGGTCATTTGTACATTGGGAAAAAAGCAGTGGTAAAAGCAGATATAAAAGCTAAAAGAGTATCAATTTATGGGGAGATGACGGGAAACATTGAGACCACAGAAGGCATTACAATATACAGCGGAGCAAAATTAACAGGTGATATAAAGACACCGGATATCATTATAGAGAGCGGTGCATTATATAATGGAAATTGTACAATGGTAAGAAACAGTTCTAATACAGAAAAAAAAGAGATTGCAGATAAAAAAAAGTAGCATAAATGAAAAAAGTTTATCTTGTATTACACAGTCATTTTTATCAACCACCGAGGGAAGATCCCTGGAGTATGGAAATAGCTCCGCAGCAAAGTGCTTCTCCGTATTCAAATTGGAATGAAAGAATAACAGCGGAATGTTATATCCCGAACAGTAAAGCAAAAGTATTAAATTCTTCTAATAAATTAATTAATATCCTAAACAATTATAAGTATTATAATTTTAATTTTGGTCCTACTTTGCTTGACTGGATAAAAGACAAAGAAAAATTATTGTATGAAATAATAATTGATGGCGATAAAAGAAGTAAGAAACTTAATAATAATTACGGGAATGCAATTGCTCAGGTTTATAATCACATAATAATGCCGCTTGCAGATTATGAAGACAAGAAAACACAGATAATATGGGGGATAGAGGATTTCAAATTTCACTTTAATCGTTCACCTGCTTCAATATGGCTTGCAGAGACTGCTATAGATTACAATACAGTAGATGTTCTTGTTGAATTTCCGGAAATAAAGTATGTAATATTATCTCCTTTTCAGGCTCAAAGTGTAAGAAAAATTGGTACAACAGAATGGGAAGATGTTTCAAAAGGGGATATTGATACCACACGCGCGTACAGATTATACTCGAAAAAATATCCGGATAAATATATAAATGTATTTTTTTACGACGGTGATTTATCTCATAAGATTAGTTTTGAAAATCTTTTAACAGATGCAAAGTTATTATTTGAGGAAATAAAAGCACGGGTAAATAATAATAAAAGTGAAGCACAGATAATAAGTGTTGCAACAGACGGAGAAACTTACGGACACCATCATAAATTCGGAGAAAAAGCTATTAGTTATCTTATATCTGAATTATTACCGGATAGTAATATAGAGATAACAAACTTTGAAAATTTTTTAAGTAAATATCCGGCGGAATACGAAGTTGAAATAATAGGCGGAGAAGGTTCTGCCTGGAGCTGTTCTCATGGTGTGGGCAGATGGTATAGAGATTGCGGCTGTAAAATAGATGCTGGCAGAAATTGGAATCAGAAATGGCGAACTCCGTTAAGAAACAGTTTGAATTATTTAAGAGATGAGTTGAGAAAAATTTACTTAAAGAAAACAGAAAAATATTTCAATGATTCTATGGCTGCAAGAAATGAATATATAAAATTACTTCTCGATAAATCAGAAACTGCCAGAGAAAAATTTTTCAGACAGACATTAAAAATAAAAGTTTCCGAAAAAGAAAAAAATATGCTTATTAAATTGCTGGAAATTCAGAAATATGCAATGTACATTTTTACAAGTTGTGCCTGGTTTTTTGATGATATAACAGATATTGCTACAATTCAAATTCTAAAATATGCAGCATGGGCTATATTTTTAAATAAAGAATTTGAAGAATCTGACATTGAAAAGAAATTTCTTGAAGAATTGGAAAAGGCTGAAAGTAATATCCCGAAATATAAAAACGGAAGATGGATGTACGAAAATATAATAAAACCGGAAATTTTAACTTTTAAAAAAATAGTTAATTATATTGTTTTTTCTATGGCTTTAAATAATTTTAAGCCGGATATACCGGAAATTTACGAATATACTATTATTGAAAATAAACTGCTTCAGGATGCGGATGAAAAAATATTAAAGATTAATATAAGAATAAAAAATCTGGTGACAAATGATATAGGAGAGTATGAAGTTATATCCATACAAAAAAAGGCTCTTGATTTAACAAATATTATTGTTAATAAAGATAATTCAGAAAAGATAAAAATTTTATCTGAAACTTCTCCTGAATTGCTTGTTGAGAATCCTAAACTTAGAGATAATATATTCAGTATTCAGGATATGGGACGGAATGAAGCAAAAAAAATTATTGAAC
>CAYQNP010000104.1:0-6741 GCA_964418785.1 uncultured Spirochaetia bacterium
GGGGTTACATGAATTGAAACTTCGGAAATATTCATTTGTTTCAGTTGTAAAAGATAATCACGAGTAACTGTATAATTTTTTTGAATGGATTTATTTATAACTGTATAAATAACACCTATAGCTGCAGATTTTCTGTTAAAAATCAGATGATATTGGTCAATATTATCAATTTTTAGTAAATCATCTATTTTTAAAATCATATCCGGTTTTCCTCTTTTTATATATTTTATTTTCGGCAGTATTTCCAGATAACCTTACTGCAAATTTTATAGCTTCAAAAAGGCTATTTGAGTCAGCCTTATTTTTACCGGCTATATTGTAAGCTGTACCGTGGTCAACAGAAGTTCGGATAATAGGCAACCCTATAGTAACATTAATTCCGCTGCCGAAAGACAACATTTTAAAAGGTATAAGGCCCTGATCATGGTACATTGCAACAACAACATCATATTCAGGATTTTTCTGATACTCCACGAAAAATGTATCAGGGACATACGGACCGCTTACATTAATTCCTTTTTTCTGCAGATCATTAATTACAGGTTTAATATATCTGGCTTCCTCATTTCCGAACAATCCGCCGTCTCCACTATGCGGATTTAAAGCCAATACTGCTATCTTTCCTCTCCTTTTGCCTAACTGTTCTAACATTTTACTGCTGTTTAAAATGGTATTTCTTATTTTTGCTTTATTAAGTTTCTTTGCAACATCTTTTATAGCAATATGAGTAGTCACTAATGCAACTTTTATTTTTTTCGAGACCATTACCATATTGTAATTGTTAACACCAAGTTTATCAGCTATATATTCTGTATGTCCGGTAAACTTTTTGTAAGATAATGCTACAACCTCTTTATTAACCGGTGCAGTGACTATTCCGACAATTTTTTTATGTTTTGCAAGTTCTACAGCAGTATCAATACACTTTAATGCAATTTCCCCAACAGCCTTTGATGGATGTCCCAGCTCAAACCCATTCACAACTCCACCTACATCTATTATACCAACTGTATTCCTTGATAATCTGTAGATATCTTCCGGGGAATCTATCTTTTTAGTATACAATTTGTATCTATAATAATTTAATGTATAATCTATTAACCTTTTATTCCCTATAACTACTAAATTACAAAATTTTTTATAGTGTCCAGATTTTAAAACTTTCAATATTATTTCCGGCCCAATTCCGCTTGCATCCCCCATTGTTATACCTATGATAGGTTTCATAATAAAATTTATTTTCCTTCATAAAGCTTATTTATTAAATCACTTGCAGAATGTTCAAGATCATTACTTATGCTGCACTTGCCGTCAAGAACAACCCCTTTTTGAATAATTAATTCCGGAGTCTTTACATTCCCAAGTATTCTTGCAGTAGGCAATAACATTATCCTGCTCTTTGCTGTAAGATTGCCTATTATTATGCCTTCTATTACTGCTGTATTTGTTTTTATATTTGCTTTTATTTTTCCTGTAGGCTTTATATGAAGATGATCAACATGGAGACTAACACCTTCAAACTTCCCTTCTACTTGAAGTTCACCGTTTATGTAAAATTTTCCCTGAAAAAATGAATTTTTTCCTATTATAGTTTTTGAAGGTTCCTTCTTCCCCATATATAAACTGCCTCCATTCTTTATTTATGTATATTTAATATATCTTCAGGTACATTTATTCTGTCTAAAAACTCATTTGTAAACTTATATATATATTCTATTGCTTCAACAATATTTTTCCCATTAAGCATTTTCTTTCCTTCAATTGAAGGAAAAGAAACTGTATATTCAGGTTCAAGAATTATATTACCACCGTTTTTATAATCTTTCAAAATATTTTCAAGGAATGAATTTACTCTTTTCATAAAAGACATACTTTCTATCAAAAAGGCTCTGCTTAATTTGTTTTTCATTAATATCATCTTTTCTTTATACTGTTCATTTATTGACTTCTGAATCTCTTCAAGAATCTCTTTATACTCTTTTAAGATACGGAGACTTGGTTCTATACCGTTGTACAACTTCTCTCTTTCTTTGGAATAGAAATAATCTAATTTCAAATGAAAATCAGAAAGGACTCCCCATAATTCGTTTTCAAAAAAATCAAGATACGATGCAGCTTCATTTACTTCTTCGTCATTTGATAAAGGATGTATCTTTTTTACTTCTACCTTGCTTATTATTTCATATTCATCAAGAGCATTAGTATCCTCTAAAATTTCTTCATTATGCGGTTCTTCCGGTGAAGTTTCTTCCGAAGACTCTTCTTCCAGTTTTTCCAGCTGAGCTTTTATATTTTTAATATCTCCTAAAACTCTCTCTCTCTGGGAAGCATCACTCGTAATTTTATATACCCCTTCAAGTCGTCGTAATAAACTCAATAATCTTTCTTGCTCTTCACTCATACTAAACAATATAACAATATAAATTCATTTGGCAACCTTTTTATAAAAAAAGTTTAGGGAAGGAAAAAACGGGGCGGGAGGATCCGCCCCAACCCGAATATTGCGGATAATAATTGGGAGGGGAATATAATTATATCCTTTAATATTCGGTACTTTATTTATCGTTACTTATTTTTTTTCCTTTAATTTTTTTACTATAAAAGTATCACTAAATTTATACATCTTTTTTACCGATATTTATATAAAGAACTGTTTTTGTGTTGAAAATGTTATGAAAAAAATTATTCTTTCTCTTGTAATGTGGCTGATTATATATGCACCTGTAAATTCTACTGCACAGGACTATTTTTATAAAGCCGAATTATTATTTAATCGTGCCACTTACTTATATGAATTAAAAGACTATAAATCTGCTCTAAAAATTTTCAAACACATTGTGAAAAAATATAAGTACAGTGATGAAGCTCCTGAGTCGCAACTGTATATAGGAAAAATCTATAATATTCTGGGACTGAAAATTAAAGCATTAAAAGAATTTTCTAAAGTTATAACAGATTATAAATTCAGTGCATTTGCTCCTGAAGCATATAAATATAAAGGATATATACTGCTGAAAAATAAAGAACCAATTAAAGCCTTATTTCAATTTCAATATATTGTTGATAATTATCCTGAATCAAAAGAATACATTGAAGCAAAATATATGACCGGAATTATTTATTTCAACTATATAAAAGATTTACAACAGGGATTTAATGTTTTTCAAGACATTATTGATAAATTTCCTGATTCAAGTTATGCGGATAATGCTCAGTACTGGATTGGGGAATTTTTCTACTCAGAAAAAAACTTTTCACGAGCGCTTAGTGAATTTCAAAAAGTTATTGATAATTATCCTACCGGGAACAAAGTTCCTGATGCAAAAATAAAAAAAGCTTTATGTTTTATGAATCTAAACAAGTATCAACTTGCTCTTGATACACTTCATAATATAATAGAAGAACATCCGAACACTTCTCAGGAAAAATTGGCACGAAAACTTATTGTAAAAATAAATAATGCTTTGAAAGAAAAAGAGTTCAATAAAACAGTAACAGATTTAAAAAAGACTATAACAACATTAAATAAGAATATAGAAGAATTAAAAGCATATTCACAGGGGAAAGAGATATACAGTAAACTACCAGGTGGTCAGGTAAATCTTCAGGCATATCAGCTCTATAAAGAAGGGAAAAATTTATATAATGCAAAAGCCTACGATAAAGCAATACAAAAACTAAAACAGGCTTCTCAAAAATTTCCATCTTCAGAAATTGCACCAAAAGCCCAATTTATGATTGGCCAGATATATGCTGACCCTTTTAATCAGAAACATGACTTTGCAAAGGCTATTGTAGAATATCAGCTGGTACTAACAAGATTTCCAAGAAGTGAAATATGTGATGACGCATTGTACGAAATAGCAAATACTTACTGCAACTATGACTACAGATTAAATCCGGACGGGTTAAAAGAATATAAAAAAGCAATTGAGATTTATAAAAAATTACTTGCATTATACCCTAAAAGCAAATGGGCGCCTTATTCCTTATATAAAATCGGTGTGTGCTACAGCAGTTATGATAAAAAATATAATCCTGAAGGATTATACGACTATAGACTGGCTATTGCGTCTTATCAAAAATTAATCGATACATACCCGGAAAATAATCTTACGGATAATGCACAATTCGAAATAGCCAAATTGTATAAATCTTATGACCCGGAACACAGACCTTTCGGACTAAAAGATTATAACCAGGCACTTATTGAACTGCGTAAATTTCTTGTTAAATATCCTGACAGCGAATTGGCACCTGATGCACAAAAAGAAATAGAAATAACAAAAAAATTATTGAGTAATTAAAGATTCCACGCGACACCCTCAACTACAAAAAAATTAATTTTTTTCTTGACAAATGAATTTTAAGCCCTATATTTATAATAGTTTCAAATATGAAATGATTACAATTTAAGGAGGTATAAAAATTATGGAAGGAAGGATGCCGTTATTAGGTGAAAAATTTCCTGAACTTGAGGTAATAACAACCCACGGAAAGAAAAAATTACCGGATGAATTTAAAGGAAAATGGTTTATTTTATTTTCTCATCCGGCAGATTTTACACCAGTATGTACAACTGAATTTGTAGCATTTAATCGCCGTTATGAAAAATTCAAGGAATTAAATACTGAACTTATAGGATTAAGCATTGACCAGGTATTTTCACATATTAAATGGGTTCAGTGGATTAAAGAAAATTTAAAAGAAGAGATTAAATTTCCTGTAATTGCAGATGATACAGGAAAGGTATCGGCACAACTTGGCTTAATACATCCGGGGAAAGGCACAAATACTGTCAGAGCAGTATTTATTGTTGATCCGAATGGCGTAATTAGAGCTATACTCTACTATCCGCAAGAACTCGGCAGGAATATGGATGAAATTTTAAGAATGATAAAAGGCTTTCAGGTTTCTGAGAAAGAAGGGGTTGCAATACCAGCAAACTGGCCTGAAAACGAACTTGTTAAAGATGAGGTTATTATTCCTCCTGCTATGGACGAAAAAACAGCAGAAAAACGAAGCAGTGAATATAATTGTTACGACTGGTGGTTCTGTCATAAAAAAGTTTAAATAGATATCATTGATCCATCTACCCCTCAGCTGTCTTTAAGTAAGAGTTATAAAATATAACTTTCTTAAAGGCAGCTTTTTTTATATACATATAAAATAAACTGTTTTATACCAGTTTAATATAACGAGTTATGTCGTCCCCATATTCTTCTCTATGTATATAAAAAAACTCTATTAAGTTTTTAACTTCAAGAATATTATATTTCCAGGTGTGCTTATAAAGTATATCCACTTCATTAGATGAAACTTTTTTCAATGTTACATTTAAGTTAGTTGATAAAACATTCAGAAAATAATTAAAAAAATATTCAAGAATATTTCTTGATTCTGTTACAGCTGGAAGTTCTATAACCTTAAAATAATCTTTAATAACACCGCTTATCTCATCTCCCAGAATACCGTTATAAGATACAATTAACCGGTTATTATATTTATTATTAATATCCTCAAAATATTTATAGTCCATACCTGAATTTTGAATAAAAATATACTTATCCCTATAATTATATAGCTCCGGTTGTTCATACAGCATTACAGAAGATTTATTATTTTCAACTGCTCTTGCAAAAAGATAAAAAAGTAATGATTTCTTTCCTGTCCCCTGTTTGCCTGTAATCAATATATTATCATTATTATTTAAAAAGTCATCCGCAATGTTCTTTATTTCCGAATACTCATCAATATCCGGAAGTTTATAATAATTTAAAATATTCTGTTTTATAATATTAATATCATTTAAGAGGAATTTATGCTCGAGAGCTTTTTTAATAGAAAAAAGAACTTTATCAATAGAAAGAGGTTTTTCAAGGAAGTCATAGGCTCCTGCCTGCATAGCAGCAATAGCATTGGACACATTACCATGGCCTGTAATTATTACTGATTCAGTCGCGGGATTAATCTTTTTTAACTTTCTTACAACATCTATACCGTTTACATTCGGAAGCCAGATATCAACAAGTGCAACATCAATAATCTCCTCTCTTGCTGCAGATAAACCTTTTGCTCCATTCTCGGCAAGGATAACTTTATATCCCTCATCTTCCAGAATATCCTGGAGCGAGGTTCTTATTCCTTCTTCGTCATCTATAATTAATACAGTTGCCATTATTATTTATACTTTTTTAACAGACCTGTTTTTTCATTAAATTCTCTTATTTTTTCATCCCATTCTTTATAGGTGTTCAATCTGTCATGCCAATAATTCTCATTATACCACTGTTCATTTAATTCTTCCACTGTTTTACCCTGCTGTTCTATCCATGTAAAATATTTCAGGTTGTGCATCCTTCTTTTATCCCAATAAGACAATTCAAGCATATAATCAATACTTAAATTCATCAAGCAAGTATCAAAATCTTTAGCAGCATCGACTTCAGTATAATCCCCATACTGCTCTCTCAATTCCTGATATCGTGACTGATACAGCTCCATAGAATCCGTAGCAACAGTAAATATAGCATCATTTTCAGAAAATTCATAATACTTAGCCATTTTAATAGCACCAATCAAATTAGCAATAGAAGAAATTCCTAACAAGTCGAGGTGATCCACAAATTCAGCCGGGACACCCATTTTTTTCAAATATTTATGTCCTTCTTTTTCATTAAACAACCGCAACAATCTCATAGTAAACTCATCATCTACATCTACTACCATATCAAGATTTTT
>CAYQNP010000105.1:0-2594 GCA_964418785.1 uncultured Spirochaetia bacterium
AATCCGAATTTTAAACCTGATTTATCTATACTTGATAACTGGTTCGATAAACATTATTCAAAAAACAGATTACTCTATTTAAAAGAAGTTAAAAACTTCGAAAGAATCTATGAATGGAGCGCCTGATAAATCTGCTGTAAAGGGAACCGGAAATGATTAAATATATAACTCAGGACAAAATCGATATCTTAATTCTAAACAATAGTGAAAACGGGAATGTGCTTAATATCGATTCACTTCACTCCTTTATTGATGCCTTAAAAAAAGCCGAAACCAACAGCGACTCAAGAGCAGTTATACTGAAATCAAATGGGGAGAATTTCTGTCTCGGTATGGATTTGAAATTCCTTGAAAAAGTTGACGACACGAAAATTGCTGAATCGTCTGTTATGCTTTATAATGAACTTCTTACACGAATCCATACAATTCATAAGCCTGTTATCTCAATAATAAACGGAAAAGTAAAAGCAGGCGGTATGGGAATTGTAGGAGCAAGTGATATTGCTATTGCTTCAGAGACCTCAACTTTTGAATTTAGTGAAATTTACTTTGGATTAATTCCGGCAAATGTCTTACCTTTTATATACAATATACGCCTTACCCCGCAGAAATTAAAATACTTAATCCTTACAGCGAAACAACTAAATGCAAATGAAGCATTGCAAATAGGCCTGATAGATAATGTGTTTTCTCAGGCTGAATTGAATAAAGGAATAAAAAAAATAATAAAAAATTTATTTCGCGTTTCTCCTGCAGCTGCTGCTGAAACTAAAAAATTTATAAATGAACTATATAACAAAGATACAGCCTATATGATAAATCTTGCAAGAGAAGAACTGCTTGGTTTGATAAAACAGCCTGAAGTCCTTGATGCAGTTAAATCTTTTAACAACGGTTTACTCCCGAAATGGTTCGAAAGATTTAAAACAAATATGGACTTCTCTTAATTGCTTAAAAATTTGTCTATAAGTGAAATAACCTCTTTTTCCTGCTCTATTGAAGCAAAAGTATGCGTATTCCCGGAAAGAATATGAAGTGATGATTTTTCTATAACTTCATTATACAGCTCAGCATTATTCACAGGAACTGTATCATCTTCTTCATTGTGGATTATTAATGCTTCACCTTGAAATTCTTTTATTTTTTCAAGAGGTTTCATCCTTTTCATTGTATCAATAAATTTTCTCGTAACTCCGTTCCCGCCGACATCAAATATTTCATTATTTTTATATCTCTCTTTAAAATCAGGAAAATTTGCTTCTAATCCTCCAAGAAAAACTTCTTTAGGTGTGGAAACTGCAGATAAAAGTACTATCTTTTTAACTTCCGGAAAAAGAGGAGCAATATATGAAGTTACTATACCGCCCATACTTAATCCGATTATTGAAATATTGTTTGTATCGAGTTTTTTAACTTTTGTTAAAAACTTTTTCATCATTAATTTTGCATCGTACAGATAATCTTTAATTGTAAACTCTTCAAATGCACCTTCACTTTCGCCGTTCCCTCTATAATCAAACCTTAAAGATACTATTCCGTTTTTACATAACATATCGGCAATTTTCCAGAAAAACCTGTGAGGTTCTATTTTTGTACCTGTAAACCCGTGAAAAAATATAACTCCTGGATACTTTTTATCTGCTGTTTTATAATCATCCGGCAAATGTAAGGTTCCCATTATTGACAACTTTTTGCTTTTAACTACAAATGGTTTCTGCATTACTATAACTCCTCTTAATATTATAATTTAATTCTTTCTTATTTCAATATATGAATCTGTCACATTTTGTACAGTGCCAGTTAAACTCGAATGAATTCTCGCACCAAGGCTTTTGGCCTGAATTTCTGCTATAAGCTCCCCTACTTTGACTTTCTGGTTCTTAAAAACCACAGGTACAGACTTTGCACCTACATGCTGCTTTAAATCTATTCTTACAATTTCCGGGATAATATTTTTGTCCGGTTTTATGGGAGCGGGAAGATCGTACTTTTTTACATCGATTCTTAATTTCAATTTATCTACAGGCACCCTTTTATATCTGTAATTATCATCAGTTTTTGACACCTGAATTTTATTATACGGATTTTTTATCTTATTCTGAACAAGCGCTTTTTTAAGAAAAGAAAAAATATCTTTTGGTGAAAGCATCATAGGACAGGCATAATAACTGCAAACACCGCATCCGGAACATAAATACGCATCAACATACTTCTCAAGATTGTACTCATTTAAATAACTTATTTTCCGCATCATAAGATGCGGTTTTAAATCTTTATGTCCTAATATGTTTCTGGAACAATATTCTGTACACAAAGAACACTGTTCGCAAACACTCCTTGACTTTTCAATACTAACTTCTATCGGTTCCTGCTTCCTCTGTATAAAATAATGTTCTGCAGGAAAAACTAATATACCTGAAGTAGTTTTTTTAACAGTATCTTCAGGAGACACAATCCTTCCCATCATTGGTCCGCCGTCAATAATTACAAAATTCGCAATTGTCGTGCCGCCGACTATCTCTATTATGTCCTTAATTACCATTCCTACCGGCAACAGTAAAGTCTGCGGTTCCTTTACTTCTCCTGCTATGGTT
>CAYQNP010000106.1:0-4316 GCA_964418785.1 uncultured Spirochaetia bacterium
CCGATATTTATATATTCAGATGGAAATACAGCTGCTACCTCTGAAATCATATCTTCTAATAATTTATAAGTATCTTTTACTGCAGGCGCAAGTGAATTATATAAGTTTGTTTCTGCAAGATGCGCATACTCCTTGTGTGATAAAATTTTTTCCATATGACCAAGCGTCTGTATAGACGGAATCACTTCCACATTATATTTAGCCGCAAAATTTATAAGTTCCTTAATATCTTTTTTAGTATAGGCTCCACTACCCTGCCATATAATCGGATGTTTCTCATAAGGAAAAGTATGCTCCATATATAAAGAAATAAAATTCAAGTTCTGTTCAGACAATATACGAATAACTTTTTTTAAAAGTTTCAATCCGGGAATTTGACCTCTTGAAATATCAATCATAACTCCATTAAACATATTTAACACCTCTTTATTTTAACTTATATCCATTTGTAATAGGAAAGCGTCTATCCTTGCCGAAAGCCAATTTTGTAATTTTAATACCCGGCGGTGCCTGACGCCTTTTATACTCATTTCTGTCCACAAGCATTACTGCCCGTTTTACATCTTTTTCATTAAATCCTTTTCGAACTATCTCTTTATAACTAAAATGCTTTTCAACATACAAATACAAAATTTTATCGAGAACTTCATATTCCGGCAATGAATCTGAATCTTTCTGATTCTCCCTTAATTCAGCTGTAGGTTCTTTACGCAATATATTTTCAGGAATAATATCATAGCCTGCAACTTTATTTCTGTACTCTGATAATTTGTAAACCATGCTTTTATAAACATCTTTTATAACTGCAAATCCGCCTGCCATATCTCCGTATAAAGTTGAATATCCGGTAGACATCTCGCTCTTATTTCCGGTTGTTAAAACAAGATACCCGAATTTATTCGACAAAGCCATAAGTATATTACCGCGAATACGAGCCTGTATGTTCTCTTCTGCTATATTAAAAGGCAGATCTTTAAATAATGGTTTCAAATTTTTTAAATATTCAAGATAAATATTCTTAATCGATACTATATGGAATTCAATATTAAGATTATCAGCAAGTTTTCTGGCATCAACATAACTTTCGTCAGAAGTAAATTTCGAAGGCATAAAAACAGTAACAACATTCTCATTCCCGATTGCATCAGCAGCTATAACAGAAGTTAGTGCAGAATCAATACCGCCGCTTAACCCTATAATAACTTTCTTAAATCCGTTTTTCCGTACATAATCTTTTACTCCAAGAACAAGTGCATTATATATCTCTTCTTCATCTTTTATAACTGTTATCTTTTTGTGCTTAATATTAAATTCAGATGCTCTAATATTATAATTTATGTTTATTTTACGAACTATTCTGTTAGGTTTACTGCTTTTTTTCTTATTCGGGACAGGGAAAAAATAGTCAACAAAATCTTCCTTAAATTGAGAACAGTTTGTTACGAGTTTACCTTTATTATTAACAACCATACTGTTGCCGTCAAATATTATCTCATCCTGGCCTCCGACCATATTCAGATAAACTATGTCTATATTAAAATTTTTTGCCATATTTCTCAATAATTTTATCCTTTCTGCAGGCTTATTCATATAATAAGGTGAGGCATTTATATTAATAAGAAAGTCAATACCAGCTTCTGCTTGATACTTTGTCGGTGGTGAATCAACCCATATATCTTCACAAATACTTATACCGAATCTGGCTCTGCCGATATCATATACCGGAACAGTTTCACCGGCTTTAAAATATCTTTGTTCGTCAAATACACTATAATTAGGAAGATTTATCTTATGATATATATCTGCTATTGTTTTATTATGAATAACTGCAGCAGAATTATACAGAATCCCATTGACACTATCCACAAATCCTATAATACATATTATATTATTACATAAATTTTTTAATCGATTTAAAATTTTAATATTATCTTTAATAAACTGTTTTTTAAACAGCAAATCTTCCGGCGGGTAACCTGTAATACTTAATTCAGGAAAAGCAATAATATCAACATTATCTTGTTTTGCTTTAAGGATACACTTTTTTATTTTATTAAAATTGTATTCCAGTTCACCCACAAAAATATTAATCTGGGACAATCTTATTTTAAGATATTTTTCCGCCATATTTATACAACCTTTTATTTTTTAAAGTATAAATTTTATTTGAAATTTTTTTTGCTTCAATATTATGTGTTGCAATTAAAAAAGTCGTATTATATTTTCTATTTAATTTTTTCATCAAAGAAAATATATGTCGAGTATTTTTATCATCAAGATTACCGGTAGGTTCATCAGCAATTACCAATTCAGGATTATTAATAATAGCCCTGGCAAGAGCCACGCGCTGGCATTCACCTCCCGACAGCTCACCCGGTTTATGATTCAATCTGTCTCCCAGCCCAACATCTATTAAAAGCCCGGCGGCTCGATTTACGAACTCTTTCTTATATTTGCCGTGTTTTATCCACAATGGAAGAAAAGTATTTTCAAGAGCAGTAAATTCAGGCAGCAGATAATGAAACTGAAATATATAACCTATATACTCTGCTCTAATAGATGCAAGAGCATCACCTTTTAATCGGGAAATATTAATATCCTTAAACCATATTTCACCGTCTGTAACTTTATCAAGCCCTCCTACCAATGAAAGCAAAGTGCTTTTTCCAACACCTGATTCTCCCATAATTATAACAATATCTTTTTTAAACAGTTCAAGATTAAGATTTTCAAGTACATGCAGTGTCTCTCTTCCCTGAGTAAAATACTTCTTTAAATTCTTTACTGACAAAATCTTCTCATTCATATCTTATAATTTCCAATGGTTCTAATTTAGCAGCCTGCCGCGCGGGGAAAATTGAAAAAATTAAAATAATTATAAATGCTCCAATAATTATAGATATCACATCAGACATTACAACATCAACAGGCAATTTATCCAGATAATAAACATCTTTCGCAAGAATTTGAAATTTTTCAGGAACAGGAATGTATGTAATTAAACTCACAACAGGATAATATATTTTAAAAATAAAAAAATTAACTGCAGCCTCTATTCCATTAAAAATAGCCTCAAGATTAAAAGAAACTATCAGCCCCAGTACAGTTCCTATTAATATCCCTGTCACACCTATAAAGATACCATTTAATAAAAAAACATTGGAAATAGCATTAGACTTCATACCGATTGTTTTCAGTATAGCAATATCCTTTTTCTTTTCCATAATAACCATAATCAATGTACTGGCAATATTGAAAGCAGCCACAATAATTATTAGAAAAACTATTAAACTCATCATACTTTTTTCATTTTTTAAAGCTGTAAATAAATTATGATTCAGATCAATCCATGTAAAAGTCTGATAATGATAATTAAATAATTTTCTTATTTTTTTTGCAACCTGCGGAGCCTGAAATATATTCTTTATATTAATTCCCACACCCCAGGCAGCACCCGGCTTATTAAATAAACTCTGCAAAGAACCGAGGGAAGTAAAAGCCATCTTTAAATCATATTCGTAATACCCTATTTTATATATTCCGACAACTTTATATTCCTTCATTATAGGTGCAATCTTTCCAGCTATTTTAAGAGTTCCGCCCTGAGGAGAAATTATAACTATTTTATCGCCAACATTTACATCTAAAAATTTCGCAAGTTCTGTTCCGATAAGTATATTATTTCTCCGCGTCAAATCAAATTTGCCTTTTATTATATGTAATGTATTTGCAAACTCTTTATCTTTCCTGTACAAATCTTTTTCTATACCCCAGAAATCAATAGCCATTATTCTTTGTAAAGTCGAACGGGCAATTACCTGTCCCTTAAAAAAAGGTGTTGCTATCTCTCCAAGATTATTTTCTTCTATTTTTTTTATTATATTTTTGTAATTATAAATAATACTCCTCTTTCCGTATGAAGTCAGATATATATGAAATCCGGTATTTATTATCTTTTGTCGTATAGTATTCTGAAATCCGTTCATTACAGAAAGAACAGTAATTAAAGCCATTATACCTATTGCAACGCCAACAATAGAGATAACAGAAATAGCAGAAATAAACTTATTATTTTTTTTCGAGCGCAAATACTTAAAACTTATAAACATTTCCAGCCGTTTCATACAGGTTTTAGTTTATAAATTGCAAACTTTAAGTCAAGTTATATTTAAGTAAAAGTAACGGCTCAAAAAAAGACGCACCGTCCCTATAAATTCTCTGTTTATATTTATTATTTTATGCCGATATTTTTATTATGAGACTATTAAAGTTATCTCTTATTCTACTTATATCATTAACTAACTTAAGTTATGGCA
>CAYQNP010000107.1:0-7033 GCA_964418785.1 uncultured Spirochaetia bacterium
ATATATAGACGGAGGAGAAAGCGGGAGTTATGGAACAGGAGATATAATAATAAGCAGTAATATAGCAGGTCCGTCTGGAATGGTTTTAAGGTTTACGAACATAAGCGGATTAACAATAGGGGAAGATAGCGGGACAAATATACTGGAAGTAATAGGGCATAAAGTATTAACGAATGGAGACAGGATAGCGGGGATAATACGACCTGAGAATATGGAATATTATGGTATAGATACAGGGTATACAGATGTAAGCGGAAGTAGTGAAGGAAGAGGAGAGACAAAGGAAGTACCGGGGGATATATATGTAAGAGTAATAACGAATGGAGACAGCGGATTAAGGTATATGATAAGCAGCAGTGAAGAATATGTATCGCTGATGCAGTTGAGGATAAGTACAGGAGCAGGGGAAGATAAGATAATAGATAGAGTTAAGGTAAGTTTAAATTATATAAGTGGGATAGATAATAGTGATATAACGAACAGCAGGTTGTATATAGATGGAGGTGTAAGCGGTAGTTACGGTACAGGAGATATAGTTATAAAGGACATAAAGGCATCACCGGAGAATGGGGTAGTAATATTCAGTAATATAAGCGGATTAACAATAGGGGAGGATAGCGGGACAAATATATTATTGGTAATCAGGCATAAGACAATAACAAACGGGGATAGAATACAGGGGATAATAAAGAGCGGCTGGGTAGAAGGGTATGGATATGACAGTGGATATACGAATACTAATACAGGGTATGACGGAGTTAGTGAGACAAAGGAAGTACCGGGTGATATATATGTAAGAGTAATAACGAACGGGGATAGCGGATTAAGGTATATGCTTGCGAGTGAAGAGACGAATGTAGAGTTAATGCAGATAAGGATAAGTGCAGGTATAGGAGAAGATAAAGTAATAGATAAAGTAAGGATAAGTCTTGATAATTTAAGCGGGATAGATAATAGTGATATAACGAACTGCAGGTTATATATAGACGGAGGAGAAAGCGGGAGTTATGGAACAGGAGATATAATAATAAGCAGTAATATAGCAGGTCCGTCTGGAATGGTTTTAAGGTTTACGAACATAAGCGGATTAACAATAGGGGAGGATAGCGGGACAAATATACTGGTAGTAATAGGGCATAAAATATTAACAAACGGGGATGGTATAAAGGGAGTAATTAACGAAGGGTGGATAGAATGTTATGGAATAGATACATATTATACTAATACGAGTATAGGGAGCGGAGAAGGAGAAGAGAAATATGTACCGTCGCAGTTGTACATAAATGTAATAACGAACGGAAACAGCGGACTTAAATATATGTCGAGGAGTGAAGAGACAAATGTAGAGTTAATGCAGATAAGGCTCAGTAATGGAATAGGTGATGAGAGAGTAATAAGTAGGGTAAAAATTTCAGTAAGTTATACAAATGGAATAGTTGTAAATGATATAACAAACATAAGGCTGTATATAGACGGAGGAGAAAGCGGAAGTTATGGAGCAGGAGATATACTTATAGATAGTATAGCGACGGCGTCAGGGGATTGGGTAATAGAGTTTAGTAATGTAAGCGGATTAACAATAGGAGAAGGGAAGTGTACGAATATATTGGTAGTATTTGGACATAAGGCATTAAATTATGGAGACAGGATAGGAAGTACAATAAAGAGCAATTGGGTTTACAGTTTTGGGAGAATAACAGGATATTCGAATGAATCAGTTGGAACGAGCGAGACCGGAGAGATAAAGGAAGTACCGGGAGATTTATATGTAAGGAGTATAACTAATGGAGATAGCGGATTAAGATATATAAGCAGAATGGTTGAAACTAATGTAGAACTCTTCGGATTAAGATTGAGCGCAACTGTTGGTGAAAGAAAGATAATTAATTCAATTAATATAAGCCTGAATTATGTTGAAAATCTTTCAGATAGTGATTTTACAAATATCCGATTATATATAGACGGCGGAACAATAGGAACTTACGGAGTTGGAGATGTTTTTGTAAGTATTACTAATGATAAACCTGTTAACGGTATAATAGTGTTCAGCAATATATCCGGACTTACAATTGACGAAGGGAGCGGAACCAATTTGATAATCATAATGGGACATAAAGAACTATCTTATGGTTCAAGAATACGCGGTGAAATATATGGCAATGCAATAGTTTCGTACGGAGAATATACTGGTTTTACTAATCTCTCTGCAGGAAATACTTCACATGGAGTAGAGAAAGAAGTCCCGGGTGATATATTTATAAGCAGTATAACAAATGGAGAAAGCAGATTAAAATATTTGCTTGAGATTCCTGAAGTCAATGTGGAATTAATGCAGATAAAAATATCTGCAACATATGGAGAAAATAAAATAATTGATCGAATAAGGTTAAGTCTGTATAGTGATAACAACACAATAGATGATAGTGATATAACGAATATAAGACTTTATCTGGATGGCGGAGTAATAGGCACATACGGAACAGGCGATATTTTGCTCAGTGAAACAAATAGAGAGCCGAATGGGATGGTTGTAGTTTTCAGTAATATAAGCGGACTGACTGTAGATGAGAACAGCAGTACTAATGTATTGATAGTAATAGGGCATAATGTATTAACGAATGGTGACAGATTGGAAGGAATAGTATTAAGCAACTGGGTTAGAGGATATGGAATAAGCACATTATACACGAATAACAGTTTTGGTGAAGAAGTTAAAGGAGTAATAAAAGAGGTTGCAGGTAAATTATATATATCGAATATAACAAATGGAGAAACGGGTTTGAGATATATAATGAGAGAAACTGAAGATACAGTAGAACTGATGCAATTACGAATAAGTGCAAGTTCCGGAGAAGATAAAATAATAAGCAGAATACGATTAAGTTTATACAGTACTAATAATGGCATAGCAGACAGTGATATAACAAATATAAGGCTTTATCTGGATGGTGGAACAATAGGCACATACGGAACAGGCGATATATTGGTCGGCGGCAGTGTAGCAGAACCGAATGGAATGGTGGTAATATTCAGCAATATAAGCGGATTGACTATATATGATGGCAGAAGCACAAATATATTAATAGGAATAGGACATAAAATATTAGAATATGGAGATAAGATAGAAGGGGTAGTATTGAGTAATTGGATAACATATTATGGTAAAGACACAGGATTTACTAATAATACAATAGGAGAAGACGGAAGAGGTGTAAGGAAAGAGGTTCCGGGAGTAATATTTGTAAGCAGTATAACTAATGGAGAAGCAGGATTAAGATATATATTAGGTGCGCCTGAGACAAATGTAGAATTAATGCAGATAGAAATATCCGCAAGTGCAGATGAAGATAAAGTAATATCAGTAATAGAGATAAGTTTAAGAAATCCTGACGGCAGTATAAGTGATGCAGATTTGACGAATTTCAGAGTATACGTAGATGGCGGAACAATAGGAACATACGGAACCGGAGATATATTGGTAAGCAGCAGTGTGGCAGAGCCGAATGGAATGGTCGTGATATTCAGCAATATAAGCGGATTAACAATAGATGCCGGAGCAAAGACGAATTTGTTAATAATTTTTGGGCATAAAGCTTTAAGTGCCGGTGCAAAAATACAGGGAATTATGGAAGAAACAAATATAATGTATGTTGGACTAAGAACCGTATATACAGACAGAAGTGAAGGAGCAGAAGTAAAAGGAGTAGAGAAGATAGTGCCCGGGGATATCTATGTAAGGAGTATAACGAACGGCGAGACATATAATAGGTATATGTTGTCTGCAGGAGAAGAAAATGTCGAGTTAATGGGATTAAGAATAAGTGCCGGAGCAGGGGAAGAGAAAGTTATAACAAGAATGAAAATTAGTTTAAATGGCAGCGGAATAGCAGATAGTGATATAACAAATATAAGACTTTATCTGGACGGCGGAATAATAGGAACATGCGGAGCAGGCGATGTACTGGTGAGTGGGACAAATAGAGAACCGAATGGAATGGTTGTAATATTCAGTAATATAAGCGGGTTAACAGTAAGTGCAACCAGCGCTACTGATTTGTTAGTGGTTATCGGACATAATGTTTTAAATTACGGCGATAGAGTCGGTGGTGTAAGAATAAACAGCTGGGCAGAAGGTTATGGAATAATAAGCAGATATACAAATACAGACGCAGGTTATACGAATATAGGAATAGAAAAGGAGGTCCCGGGCGTAATATTTGTAAGCAGTATAACTAATGGAAAAGCCGGTTTGAAATATATCGAAAAATCACCGGAGACTAATAAGGAATTAATGCAGATAAAGTTAAGCGCTACAATTGGAGAAAATAAAATAGTAGATAGGATAAAAATAAGTCTTGTAAGTATAGGCAGTGGAATAGCAGATAGTGATATAACAAATATAAGGCTTTATCTGGACGGCGGAATAATAGGAACATACGGAGCAGGCGATGTACTGGTGAGTGAGACAAATAGAGAACCGAATGGAATGATAGTGGTATTCAGCAATATAAGCGGATTAACTGTATATGAAAGTAGAAGCACAAATTTATTAGTAGTATTCGGGCATAAAGGTTTAGAGTATGGAGACCGAATTTACGGAGTGGTAATGAGTAACTGGGTAGAGTATATAGGGAATTACACATATTATACAGATACAGGATTGGGAAATAATGTAATAGGAGTAGAGAAAGAAGTCCCCGGAAGAATTACTGTATATAGCATAACACAGGGAGATACAGCTTTAAGATATATAACTGCATCTCCTCAAACAAATATTGAACTTATGAGTTTAAAATTAAGTGCATCCACAGGAGAAGATAAGATAATAAATTCAATTAGAATAAGTTTATTTAGTCCTGACGGAAATATTGTATCTTCAGACATAACAAATTGCGCTCTATATCTTGACGGCGGTATTATAGGTACTTATACTGGAGAAGATATTTTGATTTCTTCTAATATTTCCGAACCTTCCGGAATGATTTTATACTTTACAAATATAACAGGACTTACTGTAAGAGAAAATAGCAGTACCAATGTTCTGCTGGTTTTCGGACATAATGCGTTGAATTACGGGGATAATATTCAGGCTGTTATTTTAAGTAATTGGGTAGAAGAATATGGCATTGTAACTTTGAAAACAAATGTTGATACTGGCCCGGGCGGAGTCAGTGATATAAAAGAAGTTCCAGGTGAAATTTTTGTTCAGAATTTTGCAGTTGGAAACTCTGCTCTTAAATATATTTCAAAATCAGTAGAAAATAATAAAGAACTTTATGCTCTTAGAATTAGTGCAACTTCCGGGGAAGATAAGATTATTACCCGCTTGAGTTTGAGTTTGACTTATTCAAATGGTATGAGCGACTCTGATATCTCCGGTATTAATCTGTATATCGATAACAATGCAAATGGAAATTTTGATTCTGCAATTGATAAACTTCTTCTGAATAATATTGTTCCGGGTTCAGGTATTGCTGTTTTTAGTAATATTTCAGGCCTTACTGTTAAAGAAAATAGTCATACTAACATCCTTATGCTGTTTGGTCATAACTCACTTAATGTAAATTACGGAATTACACCTGTTATTGCAAAGGGTGGAATAAAAGCTGTTGGTATTGATTCCGGCTATTCAAATAGTTTAATAAATAGCAATATGGGGGTATATAAAGAAGTGCCTTCAGAGATCTATATCAGTTGTAATTCAAATGGGAATACATTAAATAAATTTTTATTGCCAACTGTTGAATCTAATAAAGAAATTATATCTGTTAAATTCAGTAATACTGTTGGTGAACGAAAAAACATTCAGAAGTTAATTGTCTCATTGGCATATTTTGGCGGAGCAGCAGATTCTGATTTCACAAATGCAGGCATTTATATAGACAATAATGTGTATGGTACTTATACAGGTGCCGATTCGCCTCTGCTGGGAACAGCCGTAGAACCGGTAAACGGCAAACTTTATTTTACAAATATAAGCGGGTTCACTGTAAATGAAAACAGTGTTACAAACATTATTTTAGTAATTCAGCATAAAGCAATGACTTCCGGCGAAGGTGTAAAGGCTGTGATTTTAAGTAATTTTATACAGAGTTCTGGACTTGAAACCGAATTTACTAATTATCTTGGTACAAATATCCTGAATCATAATAGTTTAATCAGTATATATAAAGAAGTTCCGGGGAAATTGTATGTTCAAAATATATCTGCCGGAAATTCGGCATTGTCTTCTATATCTGCTGCAGTTGAAATAAATAAAGAAATTATTGCTCTTAAGGTGAGTGCTTCTGTTGGTGAAAATATTACTCTAAATAGAATTAGAGTTAGTCTGGATTATAATAATGTAAATGATAGTGATATTACAAATTGTAAGTTATACCTCGATTCAGGAACATTAGGTACTTATAATGGTTCAGAAACTTTATTATCTGTCTGCAGTAAACCTGCTTCAGGTGTTATAATATTTAGTAACATTAGCGGTGTAACTGTTCCGGAAAACAGCTCCTTGAATTTACTTGTTAATATTTCACATTCTACTCTTCAGCCAGGAGATTCTATTAATGCTTATGTTCTTACAAATTGGCTAAGTGGCGGCGGTGTGGAAACTATATATCCGATATCAAATCAAAGTATGGCTACCGGTATACGAAAATATGTTGCCAGTGTAATATCTGTCTCTTTAATTACACAGGGGAATATCTCTGATAACCAGTTAAACGGAAACGGTATGACCAATACTGAGGTGTTTGCTTTTAGTCTTACTAATAACGGCGAAAATGTTAAATTGTCCAATATTAGATTAAATCTTAACTTCGGAAACAGTGCTCTTAATTCTGATTTCAGTAACCTGATACTGTTTGTAGATGTATCTAATATTGGTGTGTTTGATGCTAATAAAGATATTGCTGTCGATACGAATATATCGGTTTCCGGTTCTGCTTTGTTTGAATTTAATTCTTCATTTACTTTGAGAAATAATAGTAAAACTAATTTTATTGTTATTGTTGATAACGGAAGAATGTCTTATAATGAA
>CAYQNP010000108.1:0-8373 GCA_964418785.1 uncultured Spirochaetia bacterium
TCGCTCCGCTCGGTTCGGAATGACAGGGAGCGAGAGCTTCTCCTGTCTGTATATAACGGGGACGGTGCAATACTTTATATACTTTATGGCGCGAATAATCATTCGTCCCTATGATTAAATCTATCAGACAAATACATAAAATCATCCTCCGTCCCCATAATTTAAATATTAAAAATAAGTTGACACTGAAAAAAAAAACATTATACTTCGAAAATTGAAAAATATAAAATTCAGGTGGATAGATGTTATTTTTAAAGAAATTACGGCTTAACGGCTTTAAATCATTCGGAGAAAAGACAGAATTAGTGTTTAAACCAGGAATTGCAGGTATAGTAGGGCCTAACGGCTGCGGTAAAAGTAATATAGTAGATGCATTAAAATGGGTATTCGGCGAAAAAAGAGTTAGTGCTATCCGCGGAGAAACTGCTGCAGATATAATTTTTGTTGGTAACGAAGAAATTAAGCCTCTTGGTATGGCTGAAGTTGAAGTTATTTTAAATAATTCCGAATCATTATTGCCGTTAGAATACAGTGAAATTTCAGTAACAAGAAGGGTTTTTCGTTCCGGAGAGAATGAATATGCTATTAATAAAACAAAATGCAGATTAAAGGATATTCATAGTTTATTTGCAAATACAGGGGTAGGAAAGGGAAGTTATTCTTTTATGGAACAGGGAAAGATGGCACAGATTATGGATTCTAAACCGGAAGATAGGCGTATAATTTTTGAAGAAGCAGCGGGGATAGCAGGGTATAAAGCAAAATTAAAAGAAACAATTCAAACTCTTAATACAACAGAAAAAAATCTTGCACAGGTTAATCTCTTAATTCAGGAGATATCAAAAGAAAGGGAAAAATATAAAAAACAGGCAGAAGTTGCGAAAATTTATAATGAAAAAAATAAAAAATTAAAAGAACTTGAAATATTAATTTATACACATCGTTATATGAAAATAAAGAAACGGCTTGATAAAGTTCTGGATAAAATAAAAATTATAAACAGTAAAATAGAATCTTCGAAAAAAGAGTATGATGCTGTTAATTTAAAATTAGAAGATATAAATAAGGAATTATTAAAACATAATACCGATAAAGCTAAATTTGAGCGTGAAAAATTAAGTCTTGAACATATTATAAACAATAATAACGAAAAAATTGAAATATATAAACAGCAATTAATAAATTTTGACTCTGACCTTGAGAGATACGAAAAGAAAAAATCGTTTTTAAAAGAAGAATTAAATAAAATAAATAAAGAATTAAACGATATCAAACTGCTTTTTGAAAAAAATAAAAGCGAATTAAATAATATATCAGAGAAAATAAGATTAATAACAAAATTGATAGAAGAAAAGAATATGAAGATGAACTTGAACTATGAGACTATAAATAAAAATCGTTTAACTATTAAGAATAATCAAGAGGAGTTAATAAAATTAAAAGAGGAACTCAGAAAATATACGGACGAGTTTATTAATGAAATAGATAAGAAGAAGCAGGAAGTAGAGAGCAGAGATGATTTTCAGCAGAATTTTAAAAATAAAGTAGTTGATTTAATAAATAAAGTTGAGACAAATATAAAGGAACTTGAAGAAGCATCTGTTCAGAAAAATGATGCTAAAGTCGGGGAGCTTATAAGCGAAGTTAATAAAACACTTGAAAATCTTAAGAATATAATACAGGATATAGTTATACATCAGGATGAATTTAAAAATTTAATTTTTGATAAAGAAGGTCCGTATGCGAAAAAGGAGAAAACAGATAAAGAGATAAATCGCATTTCAGATGAAATTTTTAAATTACAAAATCAGATTGCTGAATTAGATACAGAAAATCAGGCATTACGAAAAGAAGAAAAAGATTTAGAAAGAAAAAGAGAAGAACTTTATAATGATAAAAATAAATTAAAACAGAGTATAGCTGTTTATGAGCATAATATAAACAATTTAATTGAGCATAAGAAACGAAACGAAGAAGAGCTTATAACACTTGAATCCGATATAAAAAATATAAAAGAGAAAAAAAATAAAATAAAGGCAGACATAAAAACATTAGAAGACATTAATAAAAAACACATTAAAGAATTAAAGAGCATTGAATCATCGATAAATAAATTTTTAAATGAACTTAAGAAAAACAGTAAAAATATAGCAGACACAAAAAGTAAAATAGAGAATTTAACAGCCAGGATAGAAAAATTACGAGATGAAAGCAGTCAAATAAATGAGGAGAGAATTAAATTAGAAACAAATCTTGAAGACATAAAATCTGTTATTTATGAAGAGCATAATACAAAAATAGAAGATGCTTTAAAGAGTTATAAAGAAGACTTAGATATAAAAAAGATAAATTCAGAATTAGATAAAGTAAAGAAGGAGATAAAAGATTTAGGGCATCCGAATTTATTAGCTGAAGAACTTTATGAAGATATATCAAAGCGATTCAAATTATACACTGAGAATAGAGATGATTTATTAAAATCAAAAGAGGATTTACTTAAAATTATAGATGAAGTAAATAAAGAATCAGAGAAACTTTTTATAGAAACATTTAATAAAATAAAAGAGAATTATAATAATATATTTAGAAAGTTATTTGGGGGCGGAAAAGCAACAGTTGAACTGCTGGATAAAGAAAATATATTAGAATCAGGAATAGAGATTAATGTTCAGCCGCCGGGCAAAAAACCGGGAAGTATCACCTGGCTCTCCGGCGGGGAAAAAGCATTAAGCGCAGTTGCTTTAATGTTCGCTATTTTTATGGTTAAGCCAAGCCCTTTTTGTGTATTGGACGAAATAGATGCTCCGCTTGATGATAATAATATTGGAAAATTTCTTGCTTTAATGAAAGAATTTTCCAGGAAAACTCAATTCCTTATTGTTTCCCATAATAAAATAACTATATCAGCGTGTGATTATCTCTACGGTATTACTATGGAAGGGAATAAAGGTATTTCAAATGTTATATCTTTAGATTTAAAAAAATCTAATATTGACGATTATATTAGTAATGAATAAAAAGATATATACTATTTTAAGTGTTATATTTGCTGTAATCTGGGTTGTAGGAATAATAATAGGCTATAAAAAGGGCAAGGTTGCACAGAAAAAAGCAAGAGGATATGCGGAAGTTAAATTAAGTTTCAGAAAAAAAGCAAGACTTTCAATAATGGAAGCCGAACCTATACTATTTTCTGTTGACAAAACCTTACTGGAGCCTGAAGAATATCAGTATAAACTAAATATAGAAAATAAATTTTCCTTAATTGATGAAAAAGGAAATAAAATTGCAGATTCTTCTAATCCTGCAGTTGACAAAGTTTTTTCTTTTAATATATTAGATTCTGATATAAAAACTGAAAAAGATTTAAAGAAGCAGATTATGTTTGATAATAAAGATGAAACTGTCGGAACAAAGACAGAATATTATAAAGGTTTTGTTGATAACGAAGATACAGATGAGATTAAAGATTCAAAATATGAAGTATATACTAATTTGTAGCATTCTGTTTTTTACAGTAAATTTAATCGGCGGGGAAATAAATCAGAATATAATAAAATATAAAGGATTAGATTTTTTTCTTTTTAATGTAGATTTTTTAAATAATAATAATGCAGGCAGCAGTAATATTACACCTGTAAAAATAAGTAAACCTCCAAAAAAGAAAAAAGAAATAAAGACAAAGCCTAAAAGAAAAATTATAAAGAAAAAAGTATTATCTGAAGAATTAAGATTAATAAAAGCAGGAGAAGATTTATATAAAAACAAAAGTTATAAATCTGCGGAGAATACTTTGATCGAATTTCTGCAGAAATATCCGGATTCACAAAAAAAAGACAGAGCTGTATTTTTACTTGGCAATATAATGCTCGAACAAAAAAGATATGACGAAGCAATAATGTATTTCAAAAAAATAACAGAAGAAGCAAAAAACAGCAGTTATAAAAGCAAATCGTATTATAAGACAGCTTACATTTATTTTTTAAAAAACGATTATGATTCAGCAGAGAACCTGCTCGTTAAAATGCAATATGAAAATGTAAGTAAAGAATATCTGTATAAAGGTTATATTTTATTAGGTGATGTTTATTTGAAAAAGAAAAAACCTGCTGAGGCAGTTAAATATTATAAAAAAGCCTTAACTGTAGGCAGGAAATACGGAGGAGAAGCCTTATATAAATTGGGTAAGATATACGAGGAAGTATCGGAGATAAGAAATTTTGAACTGTCAGAGAAATATTACACTGAAACTGCTGATAAATTTCCTGATAGTGAATGGGGAAAAAAAGCAAAAAAAAGAGCTGTTTATATCCGTAAAAATTTTCTTGATTTTGGTGAATAAATTTATATTTCTTCTAAATCAACAACTTTCACATTATTAAATTCAGCAATTGAATTTTTGCTTATAAAGACATCAACATTTGAAGAATTAATTTTGTCCTGTAAATATTTTTTATAATCATTCATTGCATGCGAAGTTTTTATCCTACTGTTGATTTTTATTTTTGCTCTGCTCAGATATAATTCTGTATAGAAAGTCTGTAAAGTTTCAGTTCTGGTATTTCTCTTTAAAAAATAATCACACAAATAGTTATAAGTAATATACATTTTTAAGTCCTTATACGCAAGATCGAGACCTGAAAATATTATTTTTCTTATCTGTTCTTTAAGTAATACATCAAATATAAAATTTGTAACTGAACCGCCTTTAAAATCCAGAAGTTTTTCAGCAGGAAAAATTTCTGTTGAATGAATGTTTTTTGTTATGATAAACTCCTTATTTTTTAATATATCGTACAACTTAAAAAAAGAAAAAACATCCAGAATAAATTTTGTATCGGGAAACTGTTTAATATTATAAAAATGAAGATAACTGTAAAACTGAGGATCAATAGAGAATACATAATCCGGTGTTATATTGTTTTTTAATAAATATCTGTATGCTGTATCAACTGAATGAATTACAAATTTATCTCTTGATTTTCTTATTGCCGGTATATCTTTTTCAAGTGAAGGTCCTGCTGAAATTATAAGATGGTATTTTTCTCTGTTGTTTTTTATTCTAAAAAGTCTGTCTGTTCTTTTATGATTTTTAGCAAAATTATTTGTATAGCTTATATAAAGTTTTTCAAAAGTAATCTGACTGTTTATCTTTTTATCAAGAGCAGTTATGAGTTCCTTTTTTAATTTTGAATAATATTCTGTATCTAATTTTACAATTGAGGGTATTTCAACTATAGTGAAATTTTTTATTTTTTTTATATCAAATTTTTCTACTATGCTGTCAACAATATCCGATATTTTTTTATTTACAAAAACAGTGATATTCGGATTAAAATTTATTTTTTTATAAAATTCAAAAATTTCATTAAACTTTTCAACTCCGAAGATATTATTATTTTTAATAAAGTTAAAAATATAGCCGAGTCCTATTCCGAGAATTATAACAAAATCATATTTATCTAAAGAGAATTTTTGCGCCAGCTGTTCTGCTTCTGCCTGCGGATTATATTTGCTGTGAATATAAAATTTTTTATTATTAAGTTCTGCGGAAACAGTATACAAATTATTTTTACTCGGCTCAAGATTAAATTTATAAATTTTATTCATTGTTTAAAATTTCTTCTTTAAGATTTAATATTTTAAAGTATTCGTCAATTAAATCTTTATATTCAAGCGGATATTTCTCATTTTGCTTCATAAAAAAATAATCCTGCTTTTTATCTTTTTTTGAAGTAATCTCTTCCGGTGCAGCAGGTTTATACTCTTTTGCATGTTCAGCTTCTCTTTTCTTAGATTTGCTTTTAGTATAAAGAGACTTTTCAGAATCAAGCAAGCGTTTTAATATTTTTTTCTGTTTTTTCAGTAAATCGGAATCTATTTTTTTTGCTTTTAACTGTTTTTTTATTTCCTCCATTTCTTTTGCTGCTTTCTGCAAATTTCCGAGTAATTTTCCTGCACCCTGAGAATTTTTTATAAAATTCTCTGTTGCCTGTTTCAGTATTTCCTGCTGCATTGCAAGCTGTTCTAAATACTCTTTTAATTCAGGAGTCATACCTTCTTTCCCGATTTTCCCCATTAATCGTTCTGTCATTTGATTTAGTGATTCCTGTCCTTTTGCAATATCTTCAAGTGAATTCTGACCACCCTGACCGGATTGATTCTTCATCTGCTTCTTTATCTCTTCTTTCATCTTAAGTAAATTGTTTATAATAATATTTATATACATTAAACTCTTTTTCTGATAATTAAATGCAGAAAATAATCTGTTGTTTGCTATATTATTACGGCTGTTCTCGATATTTGAATATAATAACTCAAATCTTTTTTCAAGGGCATCGCCTATTATTAAAGAACTTTTTATGCTGTCTGTAAAATTTTTATAATGCCATCTTATTGAGCGTTCTATAAAAATAAGTTTTTCAGCCATAATTGACGCACTCGTTAAATAAGGAATATTTATTGTCTGCTTTTTGTACTTTAATAATTCAAATGTATCTGCTGTGTTTATATTAACAGATATTTTATTATAAATAAGTTCTATCTCACGAGAAATCTGAATTAAATTAAATATAAGAGAATCAAAAGCATTGAATAATTTCTGTGTATCTATTTTCTGTTTCATAGCCATAGAGCTGCTTAAACTGTTTTTTATGTTGTTCAAATTCTGAATCGCTTTTCTTTGAAATTTCATAGAACGCGCTGTATTTTTTTGCTGCATTGATGCAGAAGACATTTTCATATTTTGCAGCCCGTTTTCTGCTTCCCGCACTGCCCTGTTTATGCTTTTCTTTACGAGTTCGTTTGTATCTTTATCATTTTTAATTTTCTCCATTTCCTTCTTTAATTTCTGTAATTCTTTGTTTAGTTTATTCTGCTCCTCTCTTAGTTTATTTAATTTTTCTTTGTTCCCTTTATTCTTTAATGTTTTATCAAAAAGTTTCTGCTGTTTTTGTAAAAGATTTTCCGTCTGTTTCTTAAGTGATTCAAGCTGCTGCTGTTTTTGTAATGCTTTCAGCATCTTTATTGTTTTATCAAGATTTTTTAAAATTTTATCAGATGAAAAAGTTTTTTTCATCTGCTCAATTTTATTCTGATTTATCTTTATATTTTTCATTAGTTTATTTAACTGCTCTAAATTTTTTTGAATGTCTTTATTTTTTATTTTACTCATTAGTTCCTGTATCTGTTTCATCTTTTTTATAATTTCCGGTGAGAACATTTTATTCTTGTTCATTTTTTCTGCAAGTTCGTTCAATTTTTTTTCTATTTTTTCCGCCCGTTCTCTGATTTTTTTCTGATTCTCTATAAATTGTTCTATCTGCTTCTTCTCGATATAAGATAACTCTTTTTTATTCATTATACTTTCAACAAACTTCTTTGTCTTTTTATCAAGTCGTTGCTGGTCTTTAAATAATTTTTCAATATTGGATACCTGTTTATCCTGTGCTTTTTGTAGATTTTTATACATATCCATTACTGTAGGAAATTTTATTTTATATATTTTAGACTTTGCAATATGTTTTTCTTCTGGAATGTATCCGTCATAAGCAGATGCATAATAAAAAATTTCATCTCCCGGCATAAACCCAAGTTTATTAAGATTCCATTTATAATTATATGTTATGGATTGCTGGGGCGTTATTGGAAAATCGATTTTCTGCCATTTGATTTTCTGTTCCATAAAAGGATGTTTTACTGCATACAAAAGCTGTAAAGAATTTACACTATAGTCGTCTTGAGCAAATATTTCAAGATTGATTTTAAGATTATTTTCAACTGTAATATCCATTCCGGGTTGGGAAATTTTTACTTCCGGTATCCTGTCTTTATTTACAATTATATTATATTTTACAGGCTCTTTATTCGTATTATTGTAAATATCTCTTATTCGTATTCTGTAAAAACCTGACCTTTTCAGATAAAGCGAAGTGTAAAATTTGTTTCCTGATACTGTAATTTTTTTTCTTCTATTATTATATTTTATGTATCCTGATTTAAGTATGTTGTTTGCTGTCCCTTTTATAACAACAATTGTATTCTCTACTGCTTCAATATTGCCGTTGTTATTTTCTTCTATACCGGACTGATGAGTATATGCAGGATATTTATAGATTAATTTTATATTTTTTATATACGGAGATTTTACGATTTTTATATGATACTTTTTTGTAAATACCGATATTCTGTCACGAGTTTGGATTGTTTCAATAGTATAATCAAAATCAGAATATACTTTATCTATATGATATTTAAAAAAGTATATTTTAGAATTAGAGGAATTAGTTGTTCCGCTTAAATCCATTAAATGTTTTTCTTTGCTGCCCTCGATATTCAAATTCAAGAAAGCATTATGTATTTTCCCGTAAGCAA
>CAYQNP010000109.1:0-6129 GCA_964418785.1 uncultured Spirochaetia bacterium
GCAATTTAAAAATAATTGAAATATGGTGCTCTGGTTTCCCATTTATATCAATTATGGAAGATAGTGTTGCATTCGCAGGTAAAATCTTAAAAAAACTTACAGACAAAAAAAATAATATGGACACTAGAACGTCTAAATCAGGACTTGATTCGCCGATAAGAAAAAACTTACCTTTAACGGAAACGTTATTCAATAAAATTTTTAACATTACAATATTATGGAAACTTTTATTCTCAATAATGGATAAATTTTTATTAACAAATTTAGGCTCGACTTTTTTTGTCATTGTACGTAATAAATAGAATTACTGCATAATACAAAAAAGTACAAAAGTATTCCTCTTCAATACCCAATTTTAATAAATTAATCATAAGTTTTCACAGAATGTACAATCTTAAATTTTTAAAAATCAATTCTCTATTATCCAATTTTTGTCGATGAGCCATTAGATCGTTACCAGGGAAAGCGGAATAAAATTTCCAGTGATAATATTAGACAAATATGCAGACTTTTTGAATACAATAGATTATTAAATATTTACTTATCCGAATAATGATATAATGCACTGCGCCTATTAAAAATCACAGACTTTTACTAAAAAAATACTTGTTTTTTTTATTATATGCTAAATTTCACAAGATGTTTAAAAAAATAAAAGGACATAAACATACAACTAATTTACTTGAAACCTGATAAAATGGAATAGATTCCCGCATGCACTACTCTTTTACGGGAACAAAGGAGTTGGAAAATTTACTGTTGCAAAAGAAATAGTAAAATATAAGATAAAATGGGGACGGTGCGTCATTTTCCCCTTTTTCAACCTATTTATAAAGGACAGTAGAGAAATTATGACATTAAATACAAATAATATTGCAGAATCGTTATTTACTACTATCCAACATTATAATAATTAATCCAAATCACGCACTATCCCTATTCTTAAACATCGACAAACTATTTTATACAACTACTTGACTAATTAAAAAAATGCATTATAATTATACAAAAAAATATATAGGTATTAGATATGAACATATTGATATTAAATCCGCCGAGGCGGGACAAAATTGTAATGGTTAAAGAAGGCCGATGTATGAACCAAAAAGGTGTCTGGGGATATGCACAACCCCCTATAACAATGGTTATAATCGGTACAATGTTAAAAAACAGAAATCACAATGTAAAAATTATAGATGGTGGTGTTGATGCAAATGATATAGAAAAAGTTCTTTTTTTAACAAAAAAATTTAATCCTGATGTATTGCTGATAAATTCCACCACTCCAACTATTGATGATGACATATTTATTTCTAAATATTTAAAAGAAAAATTCAAAAAAGATATTATTACAATATATTTTGGAATTCATGTATCAGTACTATATAAGGATATTTTAAAAAAACATAAAGAAATTGATTTCTGTATAATTGGGGAACCGGAAATTACTATAACAACCCTGATAAATGCGTTAATTAATAAAACCGACTTAACTAAAGTAAATGGAATAGCTTTTATTAACAATAAAAAAGTAATAACAACAGAAAAACGGAACGACATAATGAATCTTGATATTTTACCACACCCTGATTGGTCTTTAATTGATACAAATAATTACCGCTTACCATTCACAAATGAAAAATTTCTGCTTGTAAACACAAACAGAGGCTGTCCATATAAATGTATTTTCTGCAATGCTTATGTATATTACGGACGAAGACATAGACATCATAGTGTACAATATATTATAGAAGAGATAAAAACAAACATTAAACAATATAATGTTAGTAATTTTCTATTCTGGGCTGAAGAATTTATACTGGATAAAAAATTTGTTCAAGAACTGGCACAGGCAATAATAAACGAAAAATTAGATATAAAATGGGTATGCAATAGCAGAGTAGATGCTGTTGATTTAAAAACATTACAAATGGTAAAAAAAGCAGGCTGCTGGAATATTGCTTATGGTATTGAATCCGGTGTCCAAGACATTCTTGATAAATTAAAAAAACAGATCACTTTAGAACAAATTGAGACAGCTGTGAAATTAGCGCATAAAGCCGGATTACAGATCACAGGTCATATAATAATAGGATTTCCATGGGACAATACTTCTACAATGTATCAAACAGAAAAATTCGTAAATAAATTAAATCTTGATTTTATTCAATACTATTGTGCTGTCCCATTTCCTGGTAGTGAACTATTTGAACTAGCCAAAGAAAACAAATGGCTAAACACAACAAATTGGTCAAAATTTGAACAAAATTATTCTGTACTCGATTATCCGCACTTAAAGTCTGACGAGATTATGAAATTAAGAACAAAATTCTTTAGAAATTTTTATTTTAAGCCCAGAACTGTTGTAAGGACCGTTAAAAACCACATAAAAAAACCGAAGCACTTTTTTGTGTTTCTAAAAAATTTAAGAGAGTTTATAAAATGGATTTAAAAAACAAAAGAAAAAATTATAAAGTAACAATAGTTATCCCTACTTTGAATGAAGAGTCTACCCTTGATTCAGTATTAAAAAAAGTAAAAAAATATGGAGATGAAATAATAGTTATTGACGGACATTCAAAAGATAATACAAAAAAAATCGCAAAATCTCATAAAGTAAAATTTGTTCTGGATAATGGGAAAGGGAAAGGAGCAGCATTACGCCAGGCTTTAAAAATTGCTAAATACCCCATAGTTGTTTTCATCGACGCAGACGGTTCTCACGAACCTAAAGATATTCCTAAACTGGTTAAACCTATAAAAGATAATAGAGCCGATCTTGTCATAGGCTCAAGAATGACTGGAGGTAGTGATGAATTATTTTCTGATTTTCCGGAATTTATAAGATTAACAGGAAGTATGATAATAAATCTTATGATAAATTACAGGTGGAATGTAAGATTAAGCGATACGCAAAACGGCTTTAGAGCCATACTAAAAGATGTAGGGAACTATATTAATCTCAAAGCTGATATTACTACTATTGAACAAGAAATGGTAATGAAAGCTCTTAATTACGGCTATAGAGTTATAAATATACCTTCTCATGAATATCGAAGAAAAGGCGGTATTTCTAAAATAAAAGTAAGTAAAGTCTGGCTAAAATATGTATTAAATGTTTTAAAAGGAATATTAACATTTTCTAAAAAGAAAAAATTTAAACCATTTTAGTGAGGGAATAATGAAGAAGAAAAAAACTAAAACTCATATTCCTGTAAAACCGAATAAGCTACAAAATTTAAGTTCATTATTTTATAACTTTCTAAAAAAAGAACAGATAAAAGATTTTATTGCTGTTTTCATCATAACTTTTATAATTTCATTAATAATAACTTCAAGTAAAAGACCAATAGATACACATCCGAATTTTGGAGACGCCTATTACTACTTTCATAATGCAGAACTTTTTTCAAAAGTATGGAAATCTCCTTTTCATTATATCCCGGGTTTACTTTTTGATACATTGTCTAAACAAGAAACTCAGGAAATAGGATTTAATCATCAATCCGATTTTAATTCATTCTTCAGAGCTCCAGGTTATATAACTTTTTTAAGTTTATGGATAACTGTTTTTGGAACTTCCGAATTTGCCTTATTGCTTTCTCAAGTTTTTCTATTATCTGCTGTGTTCGGATTTATATACCTGATATTAAGAAAATTCGTGAACAGAAAATACAGTTTTATGAGTATTTTTGCAGCTATTCTATATCTTACTTTTTATAATAATGCCCTTCAGACTCTAACTGAAATATTCCAGACATTAGTAATTCTTATGTTTTTCTATTATTTATATAAAACTATAATTAAAGATAAAAACTCAAAAAAAGAGTATGTGATATTAGCTCTCTTTCTACTTATAGTGAATTTTTCAAAAATGTCGAATAAATATATCCATATATTTCTTATTCCTGTCATAATATATCTTATTTATACCAAATATAAAAATTACAAAAAATTATTTAAAAAATTTTCAATGACTTTTTTAATATCATTTTTTATTATGCTGTTCTTTGTAAACCTTATAACCTCACGAGGTTCAGGCGGAGTTGAATCTGCAAACTTAGGCGGTTGGCGAAATTACTGGGCAGGAACTTCAAGATTGTCTGATGGGTTCGGAATAAATACCGGTGATCATGAAAAAGAATTTAGAGATAACATAAATAAGGGAACTCGTAAATTTTGGTTTAACCGATACTCTGAAATCTGCAAATATGCTCTTATTGATACTATAAAAAACTACCCATTTGAATATCTTTTAATTTCTCTAAAAAAAATGGGGCTACTGCTCTCTCATGCTCCACAAAATAATGAGACAATTAAACTGTTTCAGCATATAAGAGCTGTCTTTATGAACAAATTTCATTTCCTGCTTCTTTTATTAACTATAATATGTATGTTCTTCTTAGTTAATAAACAGATAAAAAACATCTTTATATTAAAAATCTTCTTTTTTACTCTGACCTTATATCTCTCTATGTTATTCGGACTTTCCAATCCGGATGCCCGATATTTCCTGCCTCTAATACCCTTTTTAATCATATCCAGTACAATAATTGTATATTTTATCTATGAAAAAAGATTATATAAACAGCAGAGATATGTGATTCCAATATTAATTATTTTAATTACTGTTATTTTACTATATCATGATTCTATTTTAAACTTTATATTTCAGAACATTATCCTCATCAGATTAATTAAAATATTATTATATCTATTTATTATCGGACTTGTAGTGAAACTGCTTATGCCGTTCTTCAATAAATACAATATCGAAGATAAAATATTAACAGGTATTATAATTTTCTTTGTATTTATGTTAAGCTTTCCTTTTATCTTTTTCAGTAAATATGACAACCATTTTGCTGTGAAATCATCAAAAATAACACAGATAATCCAAATAAATAATTTAAATAATTTCACATATGAAAAAGTTTTACTTGCTATTGACATAAGTACAGAAAATCCGACAGCCGATATAAGATTAAGAATAAACTCTTTTACAACAAATATTACTATTTCAAAAGCGCAGGAATCTTTTTCTAAAAATTATCCATTGCCATTCAATAAAACTTTGTATAAACCGCACTGGTTATTTGTAAATATTCCTCTCTCAATAATAGAACAAACAAATAAGATAGAAGTAACTTATAGAAATGCTAATATCTATTATAGTTATAAAGAAAAAAACAGAAGAATTCCTTCGTTTTTTAATTACAAACACGGATTAAACGATATAGTATATGGACCATTTTCAAAAACAGATAACAGATGTTATCCAATAACAAAACTTTACTCAAAAAGAAGAATAACGCTTATTAACAATAAGAGAAAAAATTATGATGCCCATATTTTTTTCCTTATCAAAGAAAAAGGGGATTACTACCTGCCAAAAAAATACGAAAAATTTAATGATGCAAATATAAAATATATTGCTTTAGTGAATCCGCTGGACAGAAAGCTGGTTTTTTACAGCAGAAATAATCCGGGACCTGATTTTGTAAAGGTCAGAGGAAACCTATACTTATACTTAGCCGGCGAATTAGACAGATTTTACAGTGGATATTATCTGTATTAAGAATAAAAATATGGGAATATAGGAACGGTGCAATACTCTATATATTTTATGCCCCGAGTCTAAAGTCTCCCGGCTGCAATTATTTCGGACAAATGATTATTTTCCAATGCAAATACACAATGTTTTCCTCCGTCCCCACTAAAAATGTTTATACTGTTTTGCACCGTCCCCTTCAGAGTCGCTCTACTTTGTAGCGAAATATCTCCCCATATTCGTCGCTTATTCCCTCTTCGTTAAATTTTACCCCCACAAGCTCTATCTCCTTACCCCTACCCTCATACTTCTCCCAATACCTCTTCTCCTTTATCTGCTCTAACGCTTCCTCTTCACTTCCCCTCAGCTTGAACTCCATTATATATACTTTCTCCCCTGTCTCCATTACTGCATCTATCCTTCCCCTGTCTGTCCGCACCTCTGTCTCTATCTCTACCCCTATCAATATGAATATTAAATAAAATATACTTTGATAATATCTCTCCTTCTTCACCCTTATGTCATACGGTATCTGGTGAAATATCTCCTCCAGTATCCTAAAAAAACCTTCTGTATCA
>CAYQNP010000110.1:0-9433 GCA_964418785.1 uncultured Spirochaetia bacterium
ACGGCTTTAGCGTAAAAGCTGCAGGTAATATTACTGTCTCAGGAAATGTCGGAAAAGCTCAACTTGAAGCTGAAGGTGATATCATTATCAAACAGGGACTGCTTGGTAAAGATGAAGCTGAAATTATTGCCGGCAATGATTTCTTTGCTAAGTTTATTGAACATGCTAAAAAGGTTGAGGTAGGTCGTGATGTTATCGTGGCTGAGGCTATTATGCATAGTTATGTGGATGCAGGTAAACGGGTTATTTGTAACGGCCGTAGAGCTATGATTGTAGGCGGTCGAGTCCGCGCAGGCGAGGAAATTAATGCTAAAGTTATCGGTTCCCCTTCTTATACTGAAACTGATGTGGAAGTAGGCCTTGACCCTAAATCACGCCAGCAACTCGTGGAATTAAATGAAGAACTTAGAAATTCTAAAGATAAAATTAGAGAACTCTCTATGAATATTACTACTCTCGAAAATCAAAAACGTGCTGCCCACGGAAATTTGCCCCCTGAAAAAAATGAACTCCTTATTAATATGGTACAGGAAAAAGAAGAACTCGTCGTTAGAGTTGAGGAAATTGAAGAACAAATAGAAGAAATTAAAAGTTACCTCGCATCTATTGAAAAAATAGGTAAGATTAGTGTCCAAAAAGAAGTTTATCCTAAAGTTAAAATTACTGTTAAAGATGCTTTCCTCGAAGTTAAGGACTCTTTTAAATTTGTTACCTTTACTCAAGAAGCCGGTAATATTAAAATTTTGCCTTATGAAGAGTCTAAAGTGGAAAATAAATCTAAAAAGAGGTGATGACTTATGTCTTTTCTCCCTATCGATATTCAAACTATTATCGGGCAAATGGGCGCTGTAAGTAAAATTCAACATTCTGCTGAAAATGCACCCCTTGTACAACAAAATTATCTATCACATGCTATAAAAAAAGAGAGCGAAATAAAAGATAATAGAGTTGATTCTACTGAAAAAACAGGTGCGGAAAATAATAAAGTTGACCCGGATGCTGAAAATCTCTCTAACTTGAATAAACAGAAACAAAATAATAAACATTCCGATAAAGATGATGCCGCTTCAGGCTGGCTTGCTTCCGATGATAATGTGCTGAATCATGACCCTTCCCTGGGTAATATTATTGATGTTAAAAAGTAACTGTTATGATTTATTTCTTTTTTTCTCTAATTATTAATATTTTTTTATTATATATTGTTTATAAAAAATTAGTTGCTAAATATACTGAGCCTAATAGAAAAGAAATAAGCGAAATAAACAGCCTTATTATTGAATTTAATAAAATTGCAAAAAATAATATTGACCTGCTTGAAGACAGATTGGAACAGATTAAAGAGTATGTTAAACTTTTTGATCTGAAATTAAAAGAATTAAATTCTTTAGAAAATAAAGAAGCAGTTTTTAATAATATTAAAAATAATTCTGTTATACCTTTATCTCCGTCAAAAAATCAGGTCAAAGCAAATAAAAGTACAAAAAGAAAATTAGATAAGTTTTCTGTTATAAAAAAAATGTATCTGGAAGATAAAAAAAGAGCTTCTACTATTGCTAAACAGCTGGGTATTAGTAAAGGGGAAGTTGATTTATATATTGAACTTATAAAAAAGTCTTAAAAGTTTATTTGTGTCTGTTTTATTGTATTAAATGTCGTTTTTCTCCAAGAAAACCCCTATAGTGTTATTATCTTATTTCAATATGCGGAGGTTATTATGGAAGCTGTAAATGTAGCTTTAGTCGGCATCGGCGGTTGGGCAGGCAAGACTGCTGATGCAATTATGAGAAATTTTGAAAATTCTTATGCTCAAACTCTTGCCTCCGGTGTTTATTTTGTTTTAATGAGAGTTAATAATATCGTTGTAAATAGAAACTCGCCTTATAAAATAGTTTGGATTAATTAAATTCATTTTTTTTATAAAAGACTTGACAAATAAAAAAAAGGTGTTATATAAAGATAATAATTTTAACGAGGTGATGTAAATTGATAGAAGTGAAAAATATCACTAAGTACTACGGCACCAAACTTGCAGTTGATAATATCTCATTTACTGTAGAAAAAGGAGAGATAGTTGGCTTTCTCGGGCCGAATGGCGCGGGTAAAACTACTACTATGCGTATGATAACAGGCTATCTGTATCCTGATAAGGGCTCTATTAAAGTAGCTGGTGCTGATGTTATAGATGACGCTGTTGAAGCTAAAAAGCATATAGGATATCTCCCTGAAATTGCTCCGTTGTATAATGAGATGCCTGTAAAAGAATATCTTGGGTTTGTGGCAGATATTAAAGGTGTTGATAAAGATTATAAAGCTGAACATATTAATGATATTATGAAAAAAACAGGCTTGATTGAAAAACAGGATTCTATAATAAGCCATCTTTCAAAAGGATACAGACAAAGAGTTGGTATCGCTGAAGCACTTGTTAATAATCCTGATGTGTTGATTCTTGACGAGCCTACAATAGGTCTTGACCCTAATCAAATTATAGAAATAAGAAATCTTATTAAAACACTCGGGAAAGAACATACTGTTATTTTAAGCAGTCATATTCTTCAGGAAGTAAGTGCTATTTGCGAAAAAATAATAATAATTAACGACGGTAAACTCGTTGCAATAGATTCACAGAAAAGTTTGCTTGAGAAGGTTGAATCAGGAATGCGTGTCCGCATAATTGCAAAGGGCGATAAAGATGCTCTCCAATCAACTCTCTCTTCTATATCTGGAATAAAAAATGTGGAATTGGTAAATGCAGATGATTCTGTGAATGAACTTATCCTCACTCTTGAAAAAGATAAAGATATGAGAAATGAAATTGCAAAAACAGTTATTAATTCTAATTTTGAATTGCTTGAATTATCAAAAGTAACTATGTCGCTTGAAGAAGTATTTATAAAGTTAACAGGTGAACAAAGTAAGGAGTAATATTATGCATAATATCTGGGTGATTGCGAAAAAAGAGATAAAATCTTATTTTGTTTCTTTTGTTGCGTATGTAGTCTTATTTTTCTTTCTTATCCTGGGAGGCTACTACTTTTATGTGTATGTATATGAAGTTCGCGATGCAGCCAGAATAATGCCTTATTTTCTTAATTTTATGGCTTTTATATCTTTTCTTTTGACTCCTTTTATTACAATGCGTCTCTTTTCTGAAGAAAAAAAAAGTGGAACAATAGAATTGCTTTTGACTTCCCCTATAACTGAAAGTGAAATAGTATGGGGTAAATTTCTGGGTGCTTTGATGTTCTATTTTATATATGTGGCTTTTACTCTCTATTATTTAATCTTACTTATTGTGTACGGTAAACCTGATTTCGGACCTATTATTTCCGGTTATCTCGGCTTTATACTTCTGGAAGCTGCTTATATTTCTGTTGGAGTGCTTATTTCTTCAACTACCAGAAATCAGATTGTTTCGGGTATGGTTACACTTGTTGTTTTATTGTTCTTCTGGATTGTTGGCTGGATATCTTCCTATATAAATAATCTTACGATTAAAAATTTTGTTTCTTACCTCTCTTTTTTAACTCATTATCAGGATTTCTCGAAAGGTATAATTGATACAAGACATATAATTTTCTATATTAGTGTTATATGGTTTAATATGTTTCTAACAGTAAGATTGTTGGAAAACAGAAGGACTATATAAGGTTGAGGTGAAGCAGTGGAAAATAAAAAATTTGAAGTTAATATGATTTTGTCCAGTTTAATAATTGGACTGGTCTCTTTGTTTGTCGGTTTGTTCTGGATTTTAATTGCTGAGTCCGCATTGGTAGGCCTTATTCTCGTTGCAGTAGGTGCGGTTAGTCTCGGATTGCTGGTCTATTTGAAATTTCAGGAAGTTGTATCTTTCTTTAAGGAAGTGGATTGGAAATCTTTATCTTTAAAATCTATTTATATAGTTTCTATAATTGTTGTTATAATACTTGTTAATGTTGTTGCAAATAAAAGATTTTATAGGGCGGATTTGACTTCTGAAAAACGGTATACTTTATCTGACCATACGATAAAATTGTTAAAACAGATAGACAAAAGTAAAAGAAAAATAAAGATTATATTTTTCAGAACTGAAGCACCGATGCTGGAAGTTGTTGATGACCTTCTGAAAGAATATAAAGCCCGAAGTTCCGAAATCTCTATAAAATTTGTAGATCCTGATAGGGATCCTATAATGGCAAAAAAGTACAATATAAGAAGTATAGGCCTTCCTTATGGCGGCGGAAGATTATACGGAACTGTAATTCTGCTGTCAGAGGGAATGAAAGAAAGTGTTGATGTTGTAAAGGTTAAATGGCAGCAAGCCCGCGGAAGACAGGCACAACCTACACTTGCTTTAAGCGATAATATTGAAAAGGATATCTCAAGCGCTATATTGCGTATAAGTAAAAGTAAAAAGAAAATCTATTTCGTCGAAGGACACGGAGAAGTTAAACTTGATGATGAAAGTAAAACAGGTTGGAATAAAACAAAACAGGTTATAGCAGATGAAAATTATATAATCGATAAAATATATCTTGCTTCAGCAGGTAAAATACCCTCTGATTGTAATATCCTTGTAATGGCTGCCCCGGAAAGAAATTTGTTGCCTCAGGAAATTGAATTGCTGAATTCTTACCTTGAATCAGGCGGACATATGCTCGTGTTGCTTGAACCGCTTAATATTATTAATATTAATTCTTTCCTCAATAAATGGGGTGTTAAATTTGAAAATAAACTCGTTGTTGACCCTAAAAATAATTATTGGTTCCAGCCTTTGATTCCTTTAATTGTTGAATATAATTTCCATCCTATAACTAAAGATTTAAAGTATGCAACTTTCTTCCCTACACTCGGCGTTGTGTCTAAGTTGCAGAAAAATGATGAAAATGCACAGGTAACTGTCCTTGCTAAAACTTCTCCTGAAAGCTGGGCGGAATCTGATATCTCAGGCTCTAAAATTAAATTTAATAAAGGTATAGATACAAAGGGACCAATTGATGTTATGGTCGCTGTTTCAAAAATGATTGATGCCCGGAAGAAAAAAGAAATGAGAATGGTTGTAATCGGTGATGCTGATTTCGCCGCTAATAATAGTATCTCTTCTTACGGTAATGCCGACCTGCTCTTAAATACTTTGAATTGGCTCGCAGGTAAAGAAGAACTTCTGGGTATCAGAAGTAAGGCACCTGAAAATAGAATTATTCAAATAACCGGTACTAAATTGAGATTTATTTTCTATTCTTGTGTTGTTATTTTACCATTATTAGTTATAATAATAGGAGTAATAGTATGGCTAAAAAGAAGGTAAATGTTAAAAATATTTACATTGCTCTCGGTTTTATTGTTGTGCTCGGTGGTTATCTTCTTTTCTTTGATAATTCTATAGAGGAAAGTAAAAAAAATAAGAATAAACTTTTTAAATACACTCTGGCTGATGTGAGTAAATTTGAAATTCAAAAAGCCGATTCTGTTATATCTTTAAAACGCGATAAAAATGATTGGAAAATTATTAAACCGAGACAGTTACAGGCATCTAAAAGCGATGTTGAAATATATCTTCAGGATGTAAAAGATCTGGAAATTAAAAAGAAATTAGGAACAGATGTCCCCGATTTAAAACCTTATGGTCTGGATGCTCCTAAATTTGTGTTTAAAGTGTGGCTGGGGAATAATAAACTCCTTACTCTTAATGTGGGTAACCAGAATCCTGATAAATCAGGGTATTATGCTAAATTTGAAAACAGACCTGATCTATTCCTCCTTGATATTATTGCTGAATCTACTATTGATAAGGATTTAATGTATTTTCGATATAAAGATATTATTGACGCTGATATTAATAAAATTGAAAAATTTACTATTAGTGTGAATAATGAAAATTATATATTTACTAAAAAGGATAATCAGTGGAATATTGTAAGTCCTGTAGAGTGGTCTGATTTATCCGACTCGGATTCTGTTCGATTTTTGACAACTGTAAAGGATTTAAAGGTAAAAACTTATTATGATGATTCGAATAAAGTATCTGTTTCAGATGCAGGGCTGTTAAATCCTCAGGTTAAAATCGTTTTGACTGATACTGAAAAACACGAATATAGTATAAGTATTGGTAAAGAAGTAAAAGATAAGAGTGAATATTATGCACGAAAAGATGATGAAATACTTGTATTCGGAGTTGATAAGTATACAGTGGATAATTTACAGAAAGATCTTACTAAATTAAAAAGCGACATAGAAGAAAAAATAAAGAAGAAAAAAGAAGAGGAAAAAAAGAAAGCAGCAGAAGAAAAAGCAAAGAAAAATAATAAAAAAGAGAGTGAAAAAAATGAAAAGTAAAAAGATAATAAGTTCTTTAATATTTATATTTGCAGTTTCAATAATTTTGGGAAGTTGTGGCGATTCGTTGAAAAGCAGATTGACGCGTAGATTGAATAATTTCAGAAAAGCTTTGCCGGATGAAATCAGAACTAAATTCGATAATGGGGAATATGAAGAAGCCGGTAAATTGCTTGATGAAAGAATACAGAGAATTCATAACTATATTAAAAATTTGCCTGATGATGAAGTGAAAAAGAAATTTATACGCGGACAATACAGTGATATTAAAGAATATATAAAAGATATACCTCAAGATGATCTTGAATTTAATAAAAAATTTTATAAAATTGTCGATTATGAATGTATCCCGACCTTTAACGGTTATCAGGTTGTGGACTATTTTAAGGTCTATTTTAAGGAAAAATTGAAAACATTAAAATAAAATTTATAAAAAAGGATGTGATTTTTAATGGTTACAGTTTATGTGCGAGAGCGCGAGTCTATTGAAGAAGCATTGCGTCGCTTCAATAAGATGGTTGAAAAAGAAGGCATAACCGCTAAGGTTAAAGAACATATGTTCTATATTAAACCATCTAAACTTCGAAGAGACAAAATCGCTAAGGCTCGTCGTAAAATGGAAAAGAAACGCCGAAAAGAAATGTATCGGTAATTTTTAGCCGGTGATTATTTCACCGGCTTTTATTTTAATTAAGGAAATTGTAATGTTTGGTTTTAATAAAAAAGAAAAAGTAAAAACAAAAAAAACTGTCAAAGAAATAATATGGGAATGGGTCGAAACTATTATTACTGCCGGTTTAATGGCTCTATTTATTAGAGCTTTCTTTATTCAGGCATATAAAATACCAACCGGTTCTATGGAACCGACTTTAATAGGTGCAGAACAGAGTAAAAATCACGGAGCAACTATTGGTGATCATTTGCTTGCCGAAAAAATTACTTACGGAATACTTATCCCCTATACTGAAATCAGACTTCCTAAAATTCGTCCCCCAAAACGGGGTGATATAGTTATTTTTGAATACCCTTATGATACTTCAAAAGATTATGTTAAACGCGCTATAGGACTTCCGGGTGAAACTATTCAGATTATTAATAAAAAAGTCTATATAAACGGTAAACCTTTGAAAGAACCGTGGCTTAAATTCGGTAAAAAACATTGGAATACGGATTATATACTCTCTGCTGAAGAATCTACAAGAGATAACTTCGGCCCGCTTATTATCCCGAAAAAAGGAGATATTATAAGATTCGCTGATAATAAAATTTATATTAATAAACAGTTTATTTATAATAAAAAAATTATTTCGTATTATTCTAAAACTTCTGCTATGGATTATTTTTATCTATATAAAAAGGCTATAACTTCTACAGGTACGAATAATATTTATCGAGTTAAGTATGACTGCTATTTTATGATGGGCGATAACAGAGATAATAGCGCTGACAGCAGATTCTGGGGTGTGCTGCCTTACAAATACATTAAGGCTAAACCTTTAATTATTTATTTCCCGCCTTCAAGAATAGGTGTGCCTGAATAGGATGTTGCTTTATGAGTATCTTTGAGGCTGTGATGTTGATATGTTTCGGCATTGCCTGGCCGTTTTCTATCTTTAAAACCTGGAAATCAAAAAGTGTTGAAGGTAAAAGTCTAAAATTCTTAATTGTTATCTTTATCGGTTATATATCGGGAATTATTCATAAAATATTTTACAGTTTTGATTATATTATATTGTTGTATATATTTAATGCTGTGATGGTTGGAATGGATCTGATTTTATATCTGAAATATAAATGAATTTGGGAGTTTGAAAAATTTTTAAAAAATCATTGACAAATAATTATAAATTTATATTAATAGAGCAACTACTGAAACGGCAGGAGGTTCGGTTTGTTTGTAGAAAACATTAAATTAATTCAGGAAGCAGAAGAAAAAGCAAATAAAATAATAGAAGAAGCTGAGATTAAAGGAAAGGAAAAAATTAAATCTGTATATGATAAAGTGGAATCTTTAACTGCAGATTTGAAAAAAGAATTAAAAGAAAAAGAAGATGATGCAATGAAAAAAGCAAAAGAAGAAGCTGAAGTCCGTATAAAAGAGATGCAGGAACAGGCTGAAAAGGATATTAAACAGCTGCGGGAAAAATCTATAGGCAGATTCGAGAATATTGTTAATAATGCTGTAGAAAAATTTTTTGCAGAATAAGGTTTTTGGGTATGGCAAAAGCACAAATTAGAAAAATTACAATTCTTGGTCATATGAACTTGAAAAATCAAATTGTGAGCGACTTGCATAGAATAGGTCTTGTTGAAATAACTGATATAAAAAATAATGATGTGAAAACAGCCGGATTGAAAGAATTAGATGTTGCAAAAATAAATGAAGATATCCAGGAGATTAATAAAAAATTAAGCGACCTTAATTTTGCTGCTCAAATACTTGAAAAATATCAAAAACCAAAAGGTTTTTTCGCAAGTATGAGCGCAGGAAAATTCGAATACACTAATGATAAATACATAAAAATCGTAAAGAATTTTAAATATAATATACTTTCAAGAATAAAAAAATTGTATTCGGATATAAACTCTATTGAATCTAAAATTGCTAATATATCCAATAGAATAAAAGAACTTGAAATATGGAAAAGTATTAAACTCGATTTTTCTGAATTAAAAAAAATAGAAAAGAATTTATCTGTTATGTTTGTTGGTGTTGATAAAACAGTGTTTAATGATTTTAAACAAGATGTAGAAGAAGAAAAATTAATAGATACTGAAATAATTAATGAAGATAGTGATTTCGCTTATCTTTCAGTAATATATTCTGATTCAATAGAGAAAAAAATAAAGGATATTTTTACCAGATATAATGTTTCTGTTTATGAATTTAATGATGTTGATAGTACGATTTCTAAGAAAATCCAGGAGTATAAATCACAGATTTCAGAACTTTCCACTGCGTTAAAAGAGACAAAAGAAGAGATAGCCGGATATGCTGAATATTATGACGATTTGCTCGTATGTATAGATTATTGGAAAAATATGCAGAAAAAAGCAGAAATACAGAAAAGTTTTTCTGCTACATCTTCTACTTTCCTTGTTCAGGGATGGATAAACA
>CAYQNP010000111.1:0-6997 GCA_964418785.1 uncultured Spirochaetia bacterium
AACAGCCATCAAAATGGCTCGGCAGGAAAAGGTTATGGCCGTTCAGGGCACTGGTATAATATGATCGATACACCTAAAGTTTTAATTAAAGGATTTAAAACGGATTGGAGTAGTGAGAATGCATTTGTCTTTGATTTGTATTCTCCAAAAGCAACGGGAAAGCGTATTGACCTGGCTTTGTATTCTGAAAATCCTGATACTGATAATCATGATTATTATAAGTATAATTTTAGAGTTACCTGGAAAGGTTGGAAGAGTTTTGTTATTCCTTTTTACAGTTTTAAAAAAGTAAGGGGGCCTATAGGATTTTCTAAAATTGATTATATAAAAATAGCAGCCGACTGGGGACATGAAGATGCAGATTCTGTAACTGAATTATACTTTGATAATATTAAAGTTACAAGAGCTCTTGAGATCCCCGGGATTTTCGGAGATAATATGGTTCTCCAGGAGGATAAACCTATTAAGATTTGGGGAAAAGCAGAAAAAGGGGAGAAAATAAGAGTAAAATTATATTCTAATAAAACAAAATTAGAGAAAAAGACAGTTGCTGATAAAAACGGAAAATGGGTGATTGTATTCAAACCGCTCAAAGCAGGGGGTCCTTATACATTAGAAATTAAGGGAAATACTAAAGTTTCATATAATAATATTTATGTTGGAGATGTATGGTTGTGCGGCGGACAATCTAATATGTATTTTCAGTTGTATAAAAGTACCGGCGGAGCAGAAGAAATAAAAAAAGCAAATTATCCGAATTTGCGCTTATTTAGTGTTAAGCGTGCAATATCCTTAAAACCTGTTGATACTGTAAGCGGAAGTTGGAATGAGTGTTCTCCGGCAACTGTTAAAAATTTTTCCGCAGTTGCTTATTATTTTGGAAAGTATTTGTTGAAAAACAGCAGTAAGAAACACATTGGACTTGTTATGGATTGCTGGGGCGGTACCTCGGCTGAAGCATGGATGAGTAGAGATGCTGTTGTTAAAAATAAAAAATTAAGTAAAATAAAAACAATGATGAATGACGGTTTTCAGAATTTTGATTCTATTATGAAAAAATATAAAGAATGGGATAAAATAAGACTTGAGTATAAAAAACGAGGTATTACCGATAAATCGGCTCTTCCTATGAAGCAGCCGAGAAAACCTCATAAAATTCCAACAGTGTTGTATAATGCTATGATTAATCCAATAATAAATTTTAATATAAAAGGTGTTATATGGTATCAGGGAGAATCTAATGCAAACTCTAAAACTGTAGATTTATATTATGATTTATTTTCCGGGTTGATTAAAGATTGGAGAAGTAAATGGGGATACAATTTCCCGTTTTATTTCGTTCAGTTGCCTAATTATATGGAAAGAAAAAATGCACCGGTTGAAAAATCATCTAAATGGGCAAAGATAAGAGATGCGCAGCTTAATACTTTAAAGAATGTAAAAAATACCGGGTTGGCTGTAACTATTGATCTTGGCGAAGCCGATAATATTCATCCTCATAACAAAAAACCTGTTGGAAAAAGGTTGTCTCTCTGGGCACTTGCTAAAACTTACAATAAAAAGATTGTATATAGCGGACCTATTTATAAAAATTACAAAATAAAAGGAAATAAGATTATTATTTATTTTGAGCCTTATTCTATTGGTAAAGGACTCGTTGTAAAAGACGGAAAAAAATTAAAAGGATTTGCTATAGCAGGCAGTAATAAAAAGTTTCAAAAGGCAACGGCTGTAATAAAAGGAAATACAGTTATTGTTTTTAACCCTGAAGTTAAAAATCCGATTGCTGTAAGATATGCCTGGGCATCTAATCCGGAATGTAATTTATATAATAAAAACGGTTTGCCGGCAAGTCCGTTTAGAACTGATAAATGGGATAAAAACGGACAACGAAAAAAAAGTATAAGCGTTATTAAGGAAGACTGGGGAGAATAAAAAATAATACTTAAATTTATAATATAAAGGAGGCGACGATATGTAAAAAAAAATATTTTTGTAAGGAGGTTTTATGAAAAAGAAAATTTGGAATTTAAAAAATTTATCTTTATTTTTAGGTTTATTGGTATTTATAACGGGTTGTAGTAATGATAGTAATGTTATGTCTCCAACAACAGCATCTTTCAAAGTAGGACCTGTAACACAGGATAGTTTTAGTTTGTCTGACGATGCTATCGAATATATTCCTCCATATGACGTTGCTCGGTTTAGACCTGTTTTAGATGCGTCTAAATTGCAGGCGCCTACTAGTTCAACCGCTTGTCCACAAGGTGAATTTGATGGCTTTGCTGATTGGTTTTTTTATTTATATGTAGGAAATGATACCTATATGACTTTTAAAATGTCTGGTGATTCCTGTCGGTCTGAATTGCGTCAAATGGAAGAGTGGAAAACTTCAACTACTAGCTGGAGAAAAATGATTGGTGATGTTCGAGTATTTTATCCTACTGATGATAGTCTAAATCAGTTTACATGGATGCAAATACATGATTCCAGTGTAGAAGTTAATTTGCCGTTAATTCGTCTTGTTTGGCTTCGTTCTCGTGGGGATATTCTTGATCATTTATGGGCATATGTTAGAAAGAGTGTAACAGAACCGATATATGATGTAGTTGATCTTGGCCCGCGACCTGATGGTTTTTTTCATGCAGAAGTTAAGGTTTTAAATAATAAGTTAAGGGTACTTATAGATTATGTTGCTAAAATAGAAAATATGGATGTATCATATTGGCAGGATTTAAATAATTATTTTAAAGCCGGAGTATATTTGCAAGATGATGGAACAGCAAAAGTACAGTTTAAAAATTTAAATTATTACAATCAGATTTTAGAATAAATTTAGTATCGTCGAAGACTTTATATTAGTATTATTTTAAGTAGAGAGGGTCACTATTTCAGTCGATCCTCTTTTTTTTGTAGTATGACCTTATATTTCAATAAAACGACCTCATAAGCCAAGAAATAATTAATAATATTCATAGATTAAAATAAAAAGTTAAAGGAGTTTAACTATGAAAAAAGAATTTATACGAGGAACTGTTTATATAGTAAGGCCTCAGCTTGGAAAGGAAGTTATTAAACAGGATTTAAAAAACATTAAAGATGCAGGTTTTAATATAGTTACAATCTGGCCTGCTCTTTATTGGGACGGTAAAAAGAAAAAAGCAGATTTTACCTGGATTGATTTTGTAGTAGATGAATTTGCAAAACTCGGCGTAAAAGTTGTTGTGGAATTAATGGGTCAATATTGTGCTATGGAATATGCCCCTGATTGGATGGTTAATGACGATTTGCTTATAAAAGATTTTGACGGAAATAGATATAAGACAAATGTCCATGATTTGAATTTTAATCACCCGGAAGTAAAAAAGATGATTTTTGATTATATAGATCTCGTTATTGCTCATTTTAAAGATAAAAAAAATGTTTACGGATATGATATTTATAATGAGCATCATTTTGAGTCTTTTGACAAATATACAATGGATGAATTCCGTAAATGGCTGAAGAATAAATATAAAAACATAGAAACTTTAAATGAAGTCTGGAGCAGAACTTTTTCTGATTTCAATGAAGTAACTCTGGAATTAAGATTCTGGCATAGTATTAAATCAAGAGTAGATTGGGAAATGTTTAAGTATCATAACCTTGCTATGAATTTGCGCAGCTGGACACAGAGGGTAAAAGCTATAGATAAAAAGAAACCTGTTATAGCGGATAATGAATTGGCTATGGTAATTTATGATAAAAGAGATTCTAAGTATGTTGATGACTGGTCTACTGCAAAAGAGGTTGATTTATACGGAACAACATGGTATCCCAAATCAAGTCCTACTAATGAGCCGTGGTTATGGTCTTTAATGTTTGATTTCTTCCGTTCTACTACAAAAAATCAGGACTATCTGTTATCAGAATTGCAGACAAATAATTATTCTGCAACTCGTAATAGAGGAGTATCAAATAAAGACGACATAAAGATCTGGATGTGGCGTGCAGTAGGTTTTAATGCAAAAGGAATTACTTTCTGGAAATGGGCTCCGTTTGTAAAGGCTCAGCAGCTCGGCGGAAGAGGTCTTGTTAATATAGATAGAAAATTGTCTGAAAGAGCTTTTGCTGCTAAAGAAGTTAATTCCCTGCTTAAAAAATATGAATCAATATTTTTAAATTCTAAAATTGTTAATCAGTCTGTGTGCATATATTATGATAGGGAAAATAAAAAGTTTGTAGATGCTCTTGTTGATCTTGGTAATAAAAAGGATGTGAATCATATTGCAGATCTGTCAATTTACGGTTGGTATAAAGCATTATATGATCTTGGTATTCATGCTGAGTTTATAAATGAGGATGAATTAAGACATGGCGCAGCTGATGATTATAAGATAATGATTATACCGTTTAATTTTATAATTGGTAAAAATGAAGCAAAAAAAATAGAGTCTTTTGTAAAAAACGGCGGAACAGTCATAGCAGAATTTCGTCTGGGATTATCTGAAAGAGATGAATTTACTTATTTAACTATTCCTGGCGCTGGCCTGGATAAGGTGTTTGGTTTTAAAGAATATGAACTTTTGCCTATGGGTGAAGATGTAATATCTGCCCGGGGAGTTAATGCTCCTGTTAATGCTGGTTATTACAGACAGGATATTATTGTCTCAAATAAGGCAGAAGTTATTGGTACTTTTAAAAGTAACGGTAAGCCTGCTATTGTAAAAAATAAATTCGGAAAAGGGGTTGCTTATTATTTTGCTTCTTCTGTAGGATATGGATATAATAAAACAAATAATGAAGGGTTTAAACTGATATTAAAGGATATTGTTAAACCTGTTGTTGAACAGCAGTATATGCTTGAAGTTATGGATAACCCTTTGAATATGGATAATGTTTTACATAAAAGTCAAGATGTGTATATTTTATATGTTTTTAATTTTGAAAAAGAAAAAGGAACAGAAGTTATCCGTTTAAAGTTGCCTAATAAGGTTAGAATGATTAAAGATATACTAACCAATAAAAATATATATTTTGAAACAGTTAAAGATTCTAATGACATTATTATAAAGTTAGATGTAGCTCCGTATTCTAACAGAGTTTTATTTATATATAGTTGAGGAGGCAGAATATGAAACAGGTAGTATTCGGAAATACAGGTATAAAAGTATCTGAAATGTGTCTTGGTACAATGATGTTTGGCGACAGATGTGATATAAAAGAATCTGAGAAAATACTCTCTACTGCTATGGATAATGGCGTTAATTTAATAGATACTGCAGAATCGTATATGAAAGGAAAAACAGAAGAAATACTCGGCAGTATAACACAGGGAAAAAGAGATAAACTTTTTATTGTTACAAAAGGACACATAAGCGAAACAATGAGTTTAGAAGAAAAAGTTAACGCCAGTCTTGAAAGATTAAAAACCGATTACATTGATTTTTATCTTATTCATTGGCCTAAGGAGAAGATGGATGTATATAAAGTAATGGAATCTCTCGATAAAATAGTTAAAAGCGGTAAAGTGAGGTTTATTGGGTGTTCTAATTATCCATTATGGCTGCTGGCATATTCTAATGAAATATCGCTTATAAATAATTTTAAACAGTTTTCAGTGTTGCAGATTCCGTATAATATTATTGAAAGAGGAGTTGAAGTTGATGTATTGCCGTATACAAAAGTAAAAAATATGGCAGTGATAAGTTATAGACCTCTTGTGATGGGCCTGCTTACAGGTAAATATAATCCAGATAAACCTATACCGGAGAATTCCAGAGGTGCAACTGATGAGCGAATTCCTATGCTGTTGAACAAATACAGTGATGGTATCAGGAAATTTCTTGAACTTGCTTATGAAAAAGAAGTTACACCTGCTCAATTGGCAATTTCCTGGGTACGGTTTTCAGATTTTATAACTGCTCCTATAGTCGGTGTCAGTTCCGTTAATCAACTTGAAACTTCTTTAAAGGCTTTTGAAACAGATATTACTCAGGATGAATATGAAAAAATAAATTCTTTCTTTTCTACTGATGTTAAAGAAGAATCCCTTGGCAAATATAAATCTTTAAGAAGAAATATTATCTTATAAGGAGTTATGCTGTTATGGATACCAGATCTAAAATTATTTCATTAGAAGGTGAATGGCAGATAGAAGGCTTTGATGTAGGCGAAGGACAGCCTCATTTAGCATATAAACCTGATTATAAACCGGCTAATCCTGTCAAATGTAAAGTCCCCGGTATTGTTCAAAATGCTTTGTACGAAAACGGTATTGTTGAAGATCCGTATTTTGAAAAAAATAATGAAAAATTATTGTGGGCAGAAGATAAAGAATGGTGGTTCTTTAAGGATATTGAAATACCGGAAGATGTTGTTGGAGAAAAATATTATATAGTATTTGAAGGTATAAATTATTATGCAGATATCTGGCTTGACGGTATTTCTCTTGGCAATCAAAGAGGAATGTTTATAAAAACTTCTTACGATATAACACATCTGGTAAAACCTGGCAGTAAACATAGATTAACTTTGAGAATTAGGGTTTTAGAAAATTCGTCAGAAGACAGGCCTGGCGGAAAGCAGAGAAGAGGAGTAGTCTGGTCTTCAGGTGTAACCGCTCCTTTTTCTTATTGGTGGAATTGGGCTCCTCATCTGGTTCCTATTGGTATATGGAAGCCGGTATATTTAAAAATTACAGGCGGACTGAAATTAGAAAATATATTTGTAAAAAGTAAAATAAAATGGGCAGATTCCAATGAACCGGAATATGCTGAACTTGATATAGATGTAAATATTAAATCTGATGTTGATATTGATAAAAAAATTATAGTTAAGGGAACTATAGAACCGCTTAATTTTGATAGTGATTTTAAAGATTCATTTTCTTATGAACTTGATGTACTGAGAAAAGAGAACAAAAAAATTAGTTTTACAAGAAATATAGCAGAGCCTGAGTTGTGGTGGCCTAATGGTTTTGGAGACCCGAATTTATATAAAATTAAAATTGTACTTG
>CAYQNP010000112.1:0-2819 GCA_964418785.1 uncultured Spirochaetia bacterium
TATAATGTCAAATGATTTTTCACAAGAAAATTACTTGATATTTTCTTTTAATTTCTTATATTTAAACTATCATGCTTGCACGAATAGAAAGATTTATTTATATCAGTCTGCTTATTATATTTGGAACAAAAACAATCTACAACAAGGTAATTTTAAACTCTGATTATATATATTTAGCATACCATAAACCAATGCTGGAAAATTATTATATTTTTCTCGGAACAAATCTTGTTCTAATTGTTCTTTTTATAATTTTTATAAAAGCTTAATTAGAGTTCTTTTATAATATTATGCGAAACAACGCTAATACCGTTATTTTTCAATACATCAACTGTTTTATCATTATCACTGACTTTAAATATAACAATAGCATTAGTTTCTTTTTTTTCAACAAAAGCATACATATAAGCAATATCAATATCATTACTGCTAAGAACATCCAGTACTTTGCTTAGACCACCCGGTTTATCTTCTATTTCAATTGCAAGAACATCAGATTCCTTAACAACAAATTCTTTAACTTTTAATACTTCTTTAGCTTTGTCCGGGTCATCAACTATTATACGCAGTATGCCGAAGTCGCTAGTATCAGCAAGAGATAAAGCTCTAATGTTAATATTATTATCTCTTAAAATTCCAGTAACTTCTGCCAATCTTCCTTTTTTATTTTCTATAAAAACTGATAATTGTTTAATATTCATAATAATATCCTCCTACTGACATCAATTTTAAAGACTTCTTTTATCAATTATTCGTTTTGCTTTACCTTCGCTTCTGGCAATTGTTTTCGGTTCAACAAGTTTAACCTTTGTATGAATATTCAAAGAGCTGTACAATTCATTTTCAATACTTCTTTCAATATCCTCAATCTGTCTTACTTCGTCCGAAAACAAACCTTCTGTCATTTCAACCTGAATCTCAAGGGAATCAAGATTACCTTTTCTGTCAACGAGTAATTGATAATGAGGTTCAGTTTCTTCAAATTTCAATAATACTTCTTCAATCTGAGTCGGAAAGACATTAACACCTCTAATTATAAGCATATCATCAGTTCTTCCGAGCACTTTACTCATTCTAACCTGAGTTCTTCCGCATTCACACTTATCATGATTAAGTGTAACAATATCACGAGTTCTATATCGTATAACAGGAGTACCCTCTTTTGTTAAAGTAGTAATTACAAGTTCGCCTTTTTCGCCATCAGGAAGAACTTCATCTGTTTCCGGATTTATGACTTCAGCATAAAAATGATCTTCAAATATATGCAGCCCGTTTTGTTTTTCGCATTCAGTAGATACACCAGGGCCTATTATTTCCGTTAAACCGTAAATATCAATAGCAAGAACATTAAGATTTTTTTCAATATCTTTTCGCATTGTTTCTGTCCATGGTTCAGCGCCGAAGAATCCCACTCGCAACGGCAACTTACTAAAATCAATTCCTGCTTCTCTACCTGCTTCTGCAAGATATAAACTATATGAAGGGGTACAGGTTAATGCATCACTCTGAAAATCCTGCATTATCATTAATTGTCGTTTTGTATTACCACCTGAAATAGGAATAACATTTGCACCTATTTTTCTTGCTCCATAATGAACACCCAAACCGCCTGTAAAAAGGCCATATCCGTAGGCATTTTGCACTGTATCGTTCTCAGTAACACCACCGGCAGCAAGAGTCCTTGCCATTACTTCAGACCAGACATCTATATCATTTCTTGTATATGCATCTACAACAGGTTTTCCTGTTGTTCCTGAAGATGTGTGAATTTCAACAATCTCTTTTTTATCAACGCATAATAAACCGTAAGGATAAATAATACGCATTTCATCTTTTGTTATAAAAGGCAATTTAACAATATCATCTATACTTTTAATATCAGAAGGTTTTACGCCTTTATCATCCATTTTTTTTCTGTAAAAATCGTTATTATTATACGCTTTTTCAACAAGTTTAATTAATCGTTCAGATTGAACATCTCGTAATTTCTCTCTGCTCATTGTTTCAAATTCTGTGTTCCAAATCATAATAAACCTCCAATATTACTTTATTTCTCTGCCGAGATTAAAAGCCTTAATATTATCTTCGATAGTCCTTGCCGGCACAAGTTCTTTAATTGTCTCAAGCCATATATTTACATCAAATTCAAGGTGATTAGAAATAACTCCCAGAATAACGGTATTAAGATATTTTTTATTGCCTATTTTTTCAATATAAGAAAGTCCGTCAATTTCATAACTTCTAGGCGCCAATCTTTTTATATCATCAGATATATTTTCAGGATAATCTCTTTTTCCGATAAGGACATCAGTAGGCCAAATTTTTTCATTATTATACACGACTACAGTGTTTTTATTAGCATAATTTATCCATCTTAGAGTTTCCATTAATTCGAGAGCAATTAAAATATCAGCTTCACCTTCTGAAACAACAGGAGAATAAACTTTTTCACCATAACGGATAAACGAAAACACAGATCCTCCGCGTTGGCTCATACCGTGCACTTCACTTTTTTTAACATCATAACCGGCACGCATTATAACAGAAGAGACAATGTCACTTGCAAGAATAATTCCCTGGCCTCCGACACCGACCATTACAATACTTTTATTGTTCTTCATAAACAATCGCTCCTGGTGGACATACTTGCATACAAACTTCACAGCCTGTACACCAAGCATTATTTATTAAAATTTTTCCGTCTTTACTTATAGCAGGACACCCAGTTTTTAAGCATAAATCACAATTTATACATTTATCATAGTCAACAATAACATCACTTTTTTTATTAATTAATTTTCTTTTGGCAGCATTTATTG